>QLUB01000159.1 GCA_018725205.1 candidate division NPL-UPA2 bacterium | reverse complement strand
CCTTCCCCGCCGCTTCACATAGTCCGGCCGCGATCCCATCACGGCACCACGGCGTTTAGCAGTCGCGACAGCTGTGCGGCGATCCGAGGCGGGGCATAGTCCAAAAACTTAGCCTGTCCGAGCAAGAGCGCCGCTCTCGCCGCAAGCAGTTCACGGTTCGAGATTCCGGCCCTCAAGAAGGCCGCCGACCTAATTGGCACTATGAGGTCCCATACTGTGTCGGCCCAGCCGACCAGCGACTGGTTGCTTCGGAAGGGCCGCAGGAAGTTGGTCTTTCGCTCTGTCAGGTCTTCGTGATCTTTCGCCTCTTTCCGATCTCTTGGCGCTAACTCGTCCAGATTCGCCCAGAGGACCTCCGGAAGCCAGTGCGGGGTGCCCATGTAGCGTAAGGAGTTCTCAAGCATGGCGTAGTCGATCGCTGCGATGCCTTTCACCTGCGCCCAAGCGAAATCGATCAAAGTCACCCGCTTGTTATTCCGGGTGTCCACGATGATGTTGCTGAGGTGGAGATCGCCGTGAATCGGCCCATAGGTGAACTCCATTTCCAGATCGCAAAACGTGTCGACACGACTGATGAGTTCCTTCCATGTGACGCCACTGGTGGTGGTGTAGGGGATCACCTCGGAGCAGCAGCTAGAACTCCATAGCTGCAAACCCTTGATACCGGCCTCCCGCTTACCCCCGAGATACTCTGCAAAACCATCCGCGATTCGCGTTTTCCCCTGCACAGAAGAAGGTATCGGCAGTTGCTGCAGTACAATTTTGAGTATCTTTTGTGCGTACCTGGCTTTGCCGGTGCAACGGTCCAAGATCGCTTTCAGCTCTAGATTACCTTCGTTTCGTGATACCAGGATCCCGCCCGCATCACTTGTCTCGGAGTGCTCAATCCTAGGAATCAAGCTAAAGAACTGTTTTACAGCGTTCGCATTGTTCAACTCCCGTTCGATATTCTTCTTCGTATCGATCTTCGCCACATAGGATACTGTTGCCGGCTCTCCAGGAGCAGCGAAACGCATGGCTAGGAGGCGGGCGGTGGTCTTTCCAAACCGACCTAGAGGCCGCAAAAAAATCTGGAGGTCAGCCTTCTTGTCGCGGTGGATTGTCTTTGCGGCCGACACAATCAATCGGCGGTCCGACGCCTTCACCATGTCGTAGTATATCTGTGCCATCACCGATGATCCGGGGTTGGAGGTCTATATCCTGCAACCGGGGCACGCCAATCCCATTCCTTGGCGCCGACGGCGTTCGCCAGCAACCTCCGCAACAACTGGGATGGGCACTTGCGGCCGTCGAACGCCTCGCCTTCGCCGTCCAGCACGTCCCACACGAACAAGTAGGACGCCCTGCACTGTGAAAGCAGCGCAGGTGACAACTTTCCCCAGAAGGGCCTGGCTTGCGCCACGTGTCGCCTGAAGATCAGTGCCACGCGGTGCTCCAGGTCCACTATATGCCAGTGCGCGTGGGACACGCCGCAACCTGTAGTCTCTGAGTCCAGGATACCGTGTTCGAAAACAACAGTGCGATGTTCGGGTCCCAAGCGCAGCGCTCGCTCTTGCAGCCGCTCAGACAACTCCGCGATGTTGTTCACCTCGATTGCAGCGAACGCGGTGACGTGCTTCTCTGGTATCATGAGACAGTGCGAGGGAACGATTTGCGCCTTGTCCTCATGAACAGAGTACCACTGCGTACCCCCCAGTCTTCGCCTTACCAACGATTGATCGTACCCGTCGCCTGGACAAAACGGGCAGCCATTATTCGCCATGTGAGGTCCTCCTGTTTCTTATCCGTTGTTCAACCCGCAGGTGCGTCGGGATCTCACTTTGGTCCCAACCCACGCCGGGCAACGGCCTCCTGATCCCATCCTCGCCGATCGCGAAGGAGTCTTCCTGTTTCGGTGCGTGCTCGAACCTTCCAATCGCCCAAACATCGAATCCTCTTGCGCACGCCTGAGCTTCGAACGCATTGGCCTTGCTTTCCGGTACGGTAAAGAGTAGCTGAAAGTCGACGGAGTCACTGAACACGTACTCCAGTACATCCTCTCGGCTACTGAAACCTCTGATTGCCGCCACCTTTCTGACCAGTTCGGAAATCGGTACATCCCGGAGGCTGATGGCCATGGTGAGATTCGACGAACGCGCCAGTTGCTCGATCGAGGCCTGCAGCCCGTCGCTCGTGTCCATAGCGCACCTGGAAAACCCGGTGTCCGTGAGGAACTGCCCGAGCGCAAGCTGAGGCTTCGGTCGTCGCCAGGAAAGAAGAAGGGCTTCCTCGTCGTCGGGCGATAGCTGTCCCTGGCAGTCGTTCAGAAAGTATGCACTCGCAGCCCCCGCGATTCCCGTTGGCCCGCTGAGGTAGACTCTGTCTCCTGGCTGTCCGTTCCGCCGTAGCAACGCGCTGCCTTTCCGGCAAATTCCCAACGCGGTGCCCGACAAGACCGCATACGGAACTCCGCACACGCCTCCGAGATTCCCGCCAAGACGGTTTGCACGTCCTGCAGAGTCATCTCTTTTGAATATCGGAAGACGTCGAGAAAACCCAGAGGTACCGCCCCCATCGCCGCCAGATCGCTTGCATTAGCCGCAACCAAGTAGTATCCGACATCGTTCAGGGACATCTTTCCTTTATGGAACAGGCGGAACCCCGTTCCTCTAACAAAGTCGGTCCCCACGACGAGGGAAAATGCGCCGGGCAAGTCTATGACCACGCAATCATCGTCAGCCGTGGTCGCTCCGTCTATCTCTATGTCCACCGGGAACGGGTTTGCCAGACGTTCCGGCGGCCTTGCCCGAAGCCACTCAATGATTTCCGTCTCAAGGCTCATCTTGTCCTCTCATCCGCTTTCCTCCCCCAGAAGCGTTTCTACGATCAGACTGCCGCGAGGACACGTTTACCGTGGCCCCCAGCCCGGCGTCCGGCTATTCCGACCCTCCTTTGGCAGGACGCAACCTCCGGCGGTCCGGGAGACCCGGGCTGCTGGCAGGCCCACACTTTATACGTGAGCAAAACATGCGTCAGCCAGTTCTCGCAAGCGCTCAGACGTGAGGGAGCCTCGACTGCGGATACGCTCCTTGGGTTCCGCCTCGCGTTTCATTGCCGAGCTGA
>QLUB01000158.1 GCA_018725205.1 candidate division NPL-UPA2 bacterium | reverse complement strand
TGGCAGGGGCAGAGGGACTCGAACCCACAACCAACGGTTTTGGAGACCGCTACTCTACCAATTGAGCTATACCCCTGCGACAGAAGTAATTATACGCGAGTTTTTAGTCTTGGTCAAGCGAAATTGCGGCGCTGTGTTCCTTTATTTTACAATGATTTCCTTAGACGCGGAAATTCATTGTTGTGGACTTGCGGCGTGCCTGATAGAATCGACGTGTACTTATTGTGTTTAATAGCAAGGAGGAGTTCTGTGAGTCAGGTAATCTATCTCGATGGGCAATTCGTTACGCGCGGCGAAGCCAAAGTTTCTGTTTATGACCATGGTCTGCTGTATGGCGATGGTATCTTTGAGGGGCTTAGGGTGTACAACGGCCGTATCTTTAAGCTAGAGGAACATGTCGAGAGACTTTACGAGTCTGCTAAGGCCATTATGCTGGCTATCCCTATGACCAAACAGCAGATGATCGAGGCGCACGTAGAGACAGTGCGGCAGAACAACTTGCGTGACGTCTACATAAGGACGATAGTCACGCGTGGCGTGGGGAGCCTAGGCATCGATCCGCGCTCATGTGCGCGCGCTTGTGTCATCATCATTGTCGACAGAATCTCACTCTACCCCACAGAGTTCTACCAAAAGGGGATTGAGATTGTCACAGTCGCGACAAGGCGCACAGCCATCGACGCGCTTAGTCCGCGCGTAAAGTCACTTAATTACCTCGGTAACGTTATGGCCAAGATTGAGGCTAACCGTGCCGGGGCTTCCGGCGGGGTTATGCTCAACACTGAGGGATATGTGACCGAGGGCACCGCGGACAACATTTTCGTCGTGAAGCAAGGCGTGCTCTACACCCCGCCCACTCATGTCGGCATACTGCAAGGCATCACCCGCGACACGATTATGGAGTTAGCCGCGCGTGACGGCTATACAGTGCGAGAACAAGTTATGACCCGTCACGACCTTTTTGTCGCGGATGAAATCTTCTTTACGGGCAGTGGTGCGGAAGTTATCCCCGTCATTAACGTCGACGGGCGCAGCATTGGCGACGGCAAACCCGGCGCAATCACTTGGCAGATGATTAACGCTTACCGCACCCTCGTCAACACTACCGGTTACCCAGTCTTCTAGAAACAGACACTCATCAAGAAAGGGACAGCACTTGTGCTGTCCCTTAGTCCTCTGTCGTCTTAGGCGGCAGGCGGAAGTGCGATTTTTTGGCCAGGCAGAATAAGGTGAGGGTTCTTGAGCCTATTGTGCCGCGCCAGCACTTCCCAGGTGGTATTGTGCTTAGCGGCAATGCGCCAGAGCACGTCCCCCGGTTGCACGACGTAGACGACAGGCTGGGCATGGTGCTCTGCGGGCGAGAGCACAGGTTTGGGCTCGGGCTTAGGCTCCGGCTGCGTTACCGGAGGAGTGACTGGCGCAGGTGTCGGCGCCAGGTTAATACGGCCTTCCAAGGCGGGTGATACGCTGCCGCCTAGTGCCGCGATATGCTCAACTAGGGCTTCCTCTAACGACATCATGGCTGTATGTACAGGTATGGTTGCCAATACGGCGTACCCGTCGCCGCCTGCCGCCAAGAAGTCGTTGGTGGCCATGGTGTACTCCTTTGTAAGGTCAACTGGTTGCCCCTTGATCTTCACGGAGTGAACACGCTTACCGGCTTCTCTTGATGCATCAATCGAGTAAGTCAAGCCAGCGGTCTGCAAAAAACCACCGTTCTGCGCGGGTAAGAGTCTCGCGCTAAACTCAAGTAGCTCAAGTACTTGCGCGCCCTTGACTTTTTGCGTAACGACTAGGTTTCCAAAGGGTAACACGTCAAACACGTGTCTGCGTGTCACTGGCCCCGCTGGAATGCTAGCGCGTATGCCGCCGCCATTAGTTACTGCGAGGTCGGCACCGGTCGCGCGCAGCATAGCGTCTGTCACGAGATTGCCGAGGTTAGTTTCGGCGGTGCGGACAAAGGCGCGCTCACCCTCAAGCCGCACAGTCGTGTTGCCAATGACCTGAGCATGGATGGCGTTTACCTGTTGGTTGTACCTGTTTATGACTTCGAGCACGCGAGGGTCTTGGGCGACAGTGGTGGAATGGGCCGCTTCAAGCAAGCCATTTGCCAGGCGTACCCCGGCGGGGTCAAACACCACGTCTACACGCCCTAAGTGATTCCCAAACTCGCCAGCCTGTACAATGAGCGTACGCCCGACTTGCAGCGCGCCAACATCGTGACTGTGGCCGTCAATAATTAGGTCGATGCCCGGCACGTCGCGGGCGAGGGCGAGACTAGTGTAATCGCCGTCCTGTCCGAGATGAGCGAGTACTACTATCAGGTCAGCTTGTGCTCTAAGCGTGGTCACCAGACGGCGGATACTTTCGCTGGGATTCTGGAAGGTGAGGCCCACAACGTTTCGCGGATGCGTCTTATAGGCCGTTTCAGGGGTGGCGATGCCGATGATGGCGATCCTCCGCCCGCCTACCGTTCTAATAACATGCGATGGCAAATTACTCCCCTCGATGTTTGCTGCGAGCAGGGGAAATCTCGCCATGCCAGCTAGCTCTCGCAAGCGTTCCTGACCAAAGTTGAAGTCGTGGTTGCCCGGGACCATGGCGTCATATTGAAGAATATTCATGATATCAACGATAGCTTGTCCTCTAGATATATTGGCGATGGACTGTCCATGGAAGGCGTCGCCTGCCTCAAGTAGCAGCACATTGGGGTTAGCAGCTCGCTCTGCCTGTACAATCGTGGCAATGCGGGCGTACCCAAGCGTGGTGGCAGAAGAAGCGACGCGAGAGTGGATGTCGTTGGTGTGAAAGATGGTGAGGGCAGTTGGAGTATTCGCGGCCGCAATTCCGCTAGACAGCGAGACCACTAGTGCTATAGCTGTTAGCAGCGCGACCATGCGCCGGGAGAAACGGGATGATTTCATGACAAACCTCCTTCGTGTAACTTGAGGACATTAAAATAAGAATCCTCTATTGCATAGTGTTGCATTCATGATTTCGAATCGCGTGATTTTGCTTGATAAAAGTCCCGATACCGTAGCGATTTGGGATTATGAAAAGCCAAATTGAGCAGAGAGTCGACCTTTTCAGCAAGGTCATAGGGTG
>QLUB01000157.1 GCA_018725205.1 candidate division NPL-UPA2 bacterium | reverse complement strand
TGGCCGGCGTTAAGGAAACGCGCGACGATGGAGTAGACGAGGCGGGCGTGACCCACAAAGAGCTGCTCTCGCACTAGCATATCGCCCGCCCTCAGTCGAAGGAGCAAAGCCCCTGTCTCGGCTTCGCTGAGGACCGGGGCGCGAGCTAGCTGCCTAGCGTTGACAGTCTCCATTACTGTACCGTCGTAAGGTTAAGGTATTTTACCATTCTAATGGACGTCCCTTGCCTTGGCGACGAAGTAACCGTCAGTTCATCCATAAAGTTCTCCATCACAGTGAAGCCTAGTCCGCTGCGCTCCTCATGGGCCTTGGTCGTAAACAGCGGTTCTCTGGCCCGCACAATATCCGCTATGCCTCGTCCAAAATCAGTGATGGTCACTTCCAATGTGCCCGGCGTCGCCTGTCCCTGCACTACAATGTCACCTGTGTCTAAATTGTCTTCATAGGCATGGATGATGGCGTTAGTGACAGCCTCCGAGACTGCCGTCTTTATCTCGTTTAGCTCTGCCACCGACCAGTCTCCTGCCTGCAAGGCAAAGAACGCGACCACCATACGTGCAAAGCTCTCGTTCTGCGACAAGGCGGGTATACGCAGTTCAACCCAGCCGTTCATCTCCGTAACCCCTCATCTTTCTTAAGCTCATTCACGGCGAGATTTTCAGAGGCAAACGCCGGAATAACTTTAGACAATGCCGCTACTTCATACAAGTGCTCCAAATGCGGATGCAATGAATAGGCAGCCATTTTACCCCCTTGCGCAAGAATACGACGGTAGCGCCCAAGCAAGACACCCACCCCTGAGCTATCCATAAATACTAGCTGCGAGAGATCGAGTAAGATGTGCCGTGCGATGTCCTTATCGAGTTCTTTTTCGACGGTCTGACGCAGTTCGTCCGCCGTATGATGGTCAAGTTCGCCGCTCAGTGACACTACGAGGATATTGCCGCGATAGCGAGTGCTAAAACCCATAAACTTCATCCCTCCCACTCCGGCTAATGTTCTCTCTCTGGCAGCAAAATCCTGCTAAGGAAAGAACAAAGCCTCCAATGCGGAGGCTTAAGCCTATGGGGAGGGCAGTAAATACTCCCACAGCCGCGTGAAGTTTAGCCACCAAGATGCGCGCGCCACGGGCGTCGAAGCCACAAGCAGAACGTAGGCAGGCTCTTTCCCCTCGGTTGCTGCCCATAGGCGTCCTACAGTTTGCGCTGTCGCAACCGGCGCTACTACGCGCATTAGTTCCATTCTCATTTCTATGGGGGCCCGGTGGCCTTTCGCCAGCAGCAAAAAGAGGTCACCTGCGGCCACCGCTCCTACCACTTGCCGTGCGCCTTTAGCGATGGGCACATCACCCACGAGCTCACCTTGCTTAACTATTCTGCGGCCCTCGTAGTTGGCAAAACCGTAATCCCAATATCTAGACCGCTCGCGCTAGTAAAACGAGTGTTGGTCATTAAGAGAGCCCTAGCGCGCTCATTCATCACAGCTACAAAGCCCTCTTCACTGCCAGCCACAAACTCGGCCAAGGCAACTGCGCTGTCATTAGCAGACTCTATCGCGACGGAAAGAAACAGCTCCTCGAGTGTCAGCGTCTCTCCCGCCTCGAGCCAAATCTGCGAACCGCCGAAGCCAGCGGCGTGGGTGCTGACTCTGCCTGCAGCCTCTGCTTCAAAGACAAGCAGCATCGTCATCAGCTTAGTTAGGCTTGCCACCGGCCTAGCCTCATGCTCGTTGCGTGCTAACAAAACAGTCCCCGTGTTTGCGTCCATCAGCAAAGACGCTGGAGCTCGCAAGGCTTGCTCTAAAGCCAGCGCAGGTATGCTTGGGTTAGAGGTGTAGCCGGTTGTGCAGACAATTAGGATCAGGCACAAGGCGGCGGCAGCACCATGTTTTTCATAGCTTTGCCAAGCGAGGCTTGTTTAATGCGATGCAAAATTTCACGTCCTCGGTTCATGCTCACCCGTGTATCAAAAAGAATCGTTCCCGGCGTTCCTTGTTGTGGGGATGGTTTTTAGGATTAGGGGTGGGGGGGTAACTGGGTTATCGGTAATGCGGAAGGCGCTACCTAGAGCAGCCTGAGTCTCTGCGGCTACGACCCGAGATGCGTATGCTGTAAGCAAAGGTTGGCCAGCTGTGACGCGAGTGCCTACCCTCACATGCAGAACCATTCCCGCGCCATAGTCAATTGCGTCATCTTTTTTGCGCCGCCCCGCACCAAGGTCTACAGCCAGACTGCCGAGTGCGAGAGGGTCGATGGCGGCAACGTACCCGCCGTGCGGCGCAGTAATTGTGTAGGACAGGCTAGCGGCAGGCAGAGCGCGCGCTAGGTCTCCGCCCTGGGCCACCACTACTTCGGTGAATTTCTGCATGGCGGCACCCGATACTAAAGCGTGCTCCACCATTTGCTGTGCGGCAGCAAGACTAAGCTGAGGGTAATAATGAAGCACCATTTCTCGCGCTACAGCCAGCGATACTATCCTGAGGTCCGGTGAGCCGCCATTCCCGGAAAGCACGGCAACTGCTTCTTTAATCTCTAACGCATTGCCAATCGCATTGCCTAACGGCGCTTCCATGCTCGTCAATACGGCGGTTGTCGGTCGCCCTACCCTCCTGCCGATTTCGACCATAGTGGTTGCCAGCAGTTCCGCAGCGTGTTGTTCCTGCATAAAAGCGCCCCATCCATACTTGACATCAAGCACAATGTGCGTAGCACCTGCGGCTATTTTTTTGCTCATAATGGAACTCGCGATTAGCGGAATGCTCTCCACAGTGGCGGTGACATCCCGCAATGCGTACAGCACCTTGTCTGCAGGTGCTAACTCCGCTGAGGCAGAAATCAGCGCCAGACCAATTTTCGCCACTTGGGCCTTAAACTGCTCCGAGGAGAGAACTGCTGAAAAGCCCGTGATACTTTCGAGCTTGTCTACTGTCCCTCCGGTATGCCCAAGGCCCCGCCCTGTCATCTTGGCCACAGGCACGCCACATGCCGCGACCACCGGGGCGACAATCAGGGTTGTTGTGTCCCCCACCCCTCCGGTAGAATGCTTGTCCACGGCCTTTTGGATATCTAACGCTATTTGAGTACCCGAGGCGGCAATAGCAGTGGTTAGCTCCGCCGTTTCCCTGTCACTCATGCCTCT
>QLUB01000156.1 GCA_018725205.1 candidate division NPL-UPA2 bacterium | reverse complement strand
CTTGATACTTTCGATTCACAAAGCACCATCGTTCTCGCCACCCACCACATTGACTATGTTGATAAATTGCTGGACGAAGTTAAGCTCCTCAGGCGCGGCGAAATAATTCGCGAGGTTGCCGCCGACGAGATTCGGCAAAACACCGGCAAATCGATTGGGGAGTATTACCTAGAGGTTTTCCGCCATGAAAAAGCTCATTAAGTGGGAGTTCCGTGCGTACCGCATCGACGCACTTTTGGGTTTTCTCGTGATTCTCGTGGTAGTTGGTGTAGCCGCGTGGATGAGCTATGCGCTACTTAATGTACCAGCACAACTTGCTGTTGGGGTGTTTCGCATCTTGCTTTGGGGGTTCTTGGGTAGTGCCTTCATGATCAAATATATCCCCTACGTAACACTGAGGATAGCGGGAACAGAGGCAGACGCGAACACGCTACCCCTGCACGTTCCGCTGCCGCATAGAAGGACACTGTTTGCGAAGCTCTTGGCGACCCTGCCGCTCTTGGCGGCGTACATTGCACTCAATGCGTTAATGTTTCATGCACTGCCCATCGACTTGCCACAGCTGGCAGAGCTAAACCCACAACGGGCTACAGTTCGGGCAACATTTTATATCCTTGGAGCAGCACTTTTAATTAACGCGCTCGTTATGCGTACGCTGCTACGCGGCGCCTCAAAGTGGCACGCCGGGCTTAATTTCGCGGCGGACTACGCCTTACTGGTCTGCTATAGTCTGCTAGGAGGAATCCTAATCGGGTTTATCGGTGTTGTTGGTCTCCCTGACCCTCTACAGGCTGTAATTTCTGCCACCAGTGGCATTGCCTTGACCTACGCTAATGGATACTTGCTCGAACACTACACCCCGCAACTGGAGTTTCTATAACTTGATGCGGCGAAGGGAGAAATGCTCTGTGGGAACAATAATGAAGCATGCTGTGCTTGCCGTTGCCAATAAGCTGCATCTGTTGCTCATTTATCTAGTGTTGAGCATGGCTTCTCACTTGGTTTTGCCTAGTGGCGCAGCTAGTCCGCCGACCATAACTGCACTCTGGTGGCTGATGTCATGCGTCGTTGTGCCGTGGACGCTCCTAGATATGGTGCTGGCCAAAGGCGGACACTTGTTGGGCACTATGTACCAGCAAGTACCGCGCAAGTCGGTCTATTTGCTGGTAGGGCACTTTACCGTAGTGTTTGTCGGTGTCTTGCTGTTTCTTACTGCCTACACTTCTTTTGCCGGGTTTGCCTCTCATTTTATGCCAGACGGCCTTAATTCTCTCGTTGCGCTTAACGTCTTAAGCTTTAGCCTGTATGCGACAGCCCTTGGTATTGCGTTGATGAGCTGGCTTTTCGTTCTGGCTGTTCGCAAAGAACGGTGGCCAAAGGTTGTCATCGTCGTCGGCGTGTTTGTCGCCGCGTATTTGCTGGCCTTTCACGTTGGCCCGGGCGTCTTAGCGCTAGGCGAGCTTTTTCTATCGCCTGTAATTAGCCTCACGAAGGGCGCAGAGGTCGCCGCTGGCAATTCAGTGTTGCACACCCCTTGGGCAGAGACTAGGATGTACCTAGCACAAACAACCGCCATGCTCCTGCTGCAGGGCGGTATACTCACGTATCTGTTAAGTGGCAGATATGATGTAGCCTAGAGGCCATGCGCCTGCTCTACGTGGCGATGACCAGAGCCAAGAGCAAGCTTAGCATCCACCGAGCCCTAGGCCAACAGATGGTGGCAGACACGAAACTCTACCCGCCACCCATGGAACTGGCGATGCAGCTTTCTTTGAGCAAGGTTAATTTCGTCCCTGAAAAGCGGCGATTTCCTCGGTTTTGACGGGGAGGGCTGCTATAAACACCCACTTGTCGAACGGGGATACTTGCCGCACAATGCCATCCTATTGTACATAGGCGACTGGCGCAAACAGGATGCCAAGACGAAATCTTGGTGCCCCTGCCACAACTTTAGTTCGCCCGACCACAGACGTCGTCCCCTTAGTCGTAATTTTGAGAGGAGGCCCATGATGAATACTGCCGTTGGTCCCGTACCCGTTAAAGAGAGGATCGCCATCCTCGACATTATCCGGGGTTTTGCGCTTTTTGGGGTGCTCTTGGTCAACATGCTGATGTTTAACTACACGCTCACTGACTTTAGTTTCGGCAGAGATGCCCTCGCGCGGCCGGACCTCCTCGTCGGCGCACTTGACCGCGCGGTTGTCTGGACGATTCAGGTCCTGTTTCAGGGCAAATTCTACACAATATTCGCTTTTTTGTTTGGTCTGGGCTTCTATCTCTTCTTAGAGCGCGGGGCAGATAAACAGGCACAGAACAACAAGCTCTTTCGCCGCCGCTTGTTCGTTCTTTTGGCGGCGGGGCTACTGCACCTCATCTTTGTCTGGTGGGGCGATGTGCTTTCTGCCTATGCTCTCATTGGTTTCTTGTTGCCGCTCTTTAGTCGCATGAGCCTGGCTCGTCTACGGACATGGATTGTGGTGCTACTGGTTATTTCGCTGTTAATTTATGCCGGAGCGCTCGCAATGACCGTGATGGTGGGGGGTATGCTAGGGACCCCGGACCTGCCCCTCTTTGACCCGGCGCGCGCGGTGTACGCGCAAGGGACGTACTGGGCAGGGGTACAGTACCGCCTGCAAAATGAGGTCGCGGTCGCCTTGCTTAACACAGTGGCCATGTTGCCGCGCATTCTGGGGCTCTTCTTGCTCGGGGTGTATGCGGCCAAGACGGGCATATTGCAAAACACGGCTGCTTACCTACCCTTAATTGGTCGACTCTTTCGCCTGGGGGCGGTAGTGGGCATAGGGCTTTCGCTCCTTCACCTCGGATTACAGTTCGCGGGGAGCCTCTTCTGGGCAGGGGTGCTCAGAGAAGTGAGCACGCCCTTTCTTTCTTTGTTCTATGTCAGCGGCATTGTGCTGCTGTGGCAGGGTGGTAAGTTCACCGCACTCTGGGCATATCTCGCCCCCCTTGGTCGGATGGCCTTTACTAACTACTTGGTGCAGTGCATAATCTGTGCCTGGCTGTTCTATGGGCATGGGCTTGGGTTAATGGGCAACATCAGCCTAAGCTACATCCCCTTGTTGACTTTGTTGATCTACGCTTCGCAGGCGTTCTACAGCAAGTGGTGGTTGGCGAAATAC
>QLUB01000155.1 GCA_018725205.1 candidate division NPL-UPA2 bacterium | reverse complement strand
CGGCGATCTGGCCACAGAAGCGGAGATCAGTTTGAAAAAAGTGCAGAGCGGCCAGTGGCTGGTGGATGAAGCGCGGGCGAAAGATGGGTTGCCCCCACTCGCAGGGGGCATGGGGCAGATATCGCATCCTGTGCCCGTCGGTGCCTCTCCCTATGGAGTCATAGTCAAACCCACAGGAGGTGCGGTGAATGAGTAATTTTAATGTTGCCCAACTCAAAGCAGCTTTTGCGCCAGAGCAGCGGACAGTCACAGTCCCGCTTGGTGATCTTGAGTGGCGCGAGTCACAGTCAGGAGACGGATCGCGCATACTCACCGGCTATGCGGCGGTGTACGAGCGGGAGGCGACCCTCTATGCCGGCGACCGGTATTCTCTCAAGGAGAAACTGGCGTATGGTGCGTTTACTAAAGTTTTGGCGACATCACCCGACGTGCATCTCAACGTAGGCCATGACATGACAAAAGCCATCGCGCGAACGGGCATTCAGGGCATTGGTGGCCTAGAGCTGAAAAGTGACATCCATGGGTTGCGCGTCTACGCGCGGGTTAGTCCCAAAGACCCGGACGTACAGGCGTTGGCGGCAAAAATGGACCTTGGCATTATGGACCAGATGTCCTTCAGTTTCCGGGTGTTACCCAGCGGGCAGAAATACGAAATTGCTACCGACGAGCATGGGCACGAGACGGAGCTCCGAATTATCCACGAGATTGATACCCTGTATGACGTGTGCATTTGCGCAAAAGGAACTTACACTCAAACTGAGGCGTCTTTACGGACGCTTTTGGTAAATTTTACTGGGGGCGCGGAAACGGTCCCCGGGAAGCAGCTGGGGCGCTTGAAGGAGGTCCCAGCTGACGGTGTCGGCGCAGAAACACTGGTCGACCACCAACGTCACGCGCTACTAATGCGAGCTAAAATTGCTGCAAACAAATTCAAGGGGGAAAATGGATAATGAGTGAATTGAGAAAACTATACAACACCGCTTGCGAGGCAGTGCAAACTGCGGCAGATGCCATCGAAAAAGCGAGTGCTTCCGCGGACATGGCACCACTGCGCGCTGCACTTGATACTGCCGTAGCTGAGGCTACCCGGTGCCGGAGCAACCTAGAAGCCGCGCAGGTGCGTACACAGTTTAAGGCAATCTCTTTTAAGCTGGCCGCTCCGACTACCCTCGGCATGAGTGACAAGGATTTGCGCGGGTACAGCCTTATCCGTGCTATCAGAGCCGCTTCTACGGGCGACTGGAGTCAGGCAGAACTAGAGAGGGAAGCCAGCGACGCAGTCGCGAAAATGGTAAATCGATCGCCGCAAGGTTTTTTCGTGCCGACAGATGTGCTGATTGAGAAGCGCGATCTAACAAAAGGAGTTTTCGTACAAGGTGGCGCTCTGGTAGAGACAGACCTACGGGCAGAGAGCTTCATAGACATGCTGCGCAACCGCATGGTTGTGCGTCAGGCAGGAGCGACCGTCCTAAGTGGCCTTGTCGGTGACGTGGCTATCCCGCGCCAAACTGGTGGCGCAACTGCGTTCTGGGTGGCAGAATCGGGGGCGCCTGCTGAGACGCGGCAATCCGTTGACCAGGTCGCGCTAAGTCCTAAAACTGTCGGCGCATTCACAGATATCAGCCGCAAGCTGCTGCTACAATCCTCAATCGACGTTGACCGTTTCGTCCGCAGCGATCTTGCGACTGTTATCGCGTTGGCGATTGACCTTGCCGCACTGCACGGCACTGGCGTAGCTAACCAACCGCGCGGCATTGCCAGTACAGCCGGCATAGGAGTGGTGATAGGCGGTGCAAACGGCGCTGTGCCGTCGTGGGCACACGTTGTCGGACTGGAGACAGCCGTCGCGATTCCAAACGCTGATGTTGGTAGCCTAGCATATATCACAAATGCTCGTGTCCGCGGGCGCATGAAAACGACGCAGAAAGTGGCCACCACAGACTCCGTGATGTTGTGGGAGACAAACGTCTCGCCGCTGAACGGTTATCCTGCACACGTTACAAACCAAGTGGCGAGTGACTTGACACGCGGAACAGGGTCTGGCCTCTCTGCCATTTTCTTCGGCAACTGGGCGGATTTAATCATCGGGCATTGGGGAACGCTGGACGTCCTTGTTGACCCCTACACCGGCGGCGCCGCCGGCACGGTTAGGGTAATTGCCCTGCAGGATGTTGATATCGTGGTTCGGCAACCGGCAAGTTTCTCGGCGATGCTTGACGCGATCACCACCTAAGAGGAGGTAGAAAACCGTGTTTAATGCACATGGTCCCTTTTCGACTGAAATTCTGCACCCAGTGGCGGCTCGTACTGCCACTGGTAACGGCACTAGCGTTGATATCAGAGACTATATCAGCATAGGTAAAGTCATGCTTGACTGCGCGGCCGGTACGGGCACAACCCCGACATTGGATGTCATGATTCAGCATTCCGTGGACAACGTCACTTTCATACCCGTTCCCGGCGCGGCATTTGTGCAGGTGACGACCGTGGCACGACAGCAGCAGATCGGGCTTGACCTTGATGCTGCGAACCGGTTTGTGCGTGTTCTGTTTACCATTGCCGGCGGCACTCCGAGCTTCACATTTTCCGTGCAGCTGGTAGGGTGGCGGCAGCTGTGATCACAGTCGTTATCGTTGACAGCACCATAGCTGGGGGACGTGCAGTCGTTTCTGGTGAGGTAGTGGAGCTGAGCGAACTCGAAGCTGGGTTCCTCATCCAAATGGGCAAAGCAAAACTGGTGGAAAAAACTCTAGCCGAGCCACTGGCGGTACGCGAGACTGCCGAGCGCAAAGCGCCGGAAAAACGGCACAGATAAGAGAGGGAGGCGGGCGTCATGCTTTGCACGCTGGCACAAGTCAAAGATGCGGTCGGCATCCCCGGCACGGCCGACGATGCGCGGATTACTGCACTTATCGCCGAGGCGTCGCAGACCATCATGCGCCGCTATGGGCGCGAGTTTGTGCCGCACGTCACAGTGTCGCGCACATATAAAGTGACTCGGCAGCTTGTGTCCCTCGCCCCGCATGACCTCCGCTCGGCGACCTCTGTCATACTCCACCCAGAGGCCACTACGCCGCAGACGCTTGTTGCCGGTGTCGACTACACTCTTTTGCCCTCAGGTGGCGCTGATGGGACGGGGACT
>QLUB01000154.1 GCA_018725205.1 candidate division NPL-UPA2 bacterium | reverse complement strand
TCTTTGGCAACTGGTCGGATCTGCTCATTGGCCAGTGGGGCACGTTGGACATTCTGGTCGATCCGTATACCGGTGGCACTAGTGGTACGGTCAGAATAATCGCTCTGCAGGATGTCGATGTGGCGGTGCGTCAGCCGGCCAGTTTCGCGGTTATGCTTGACGCGATAACGGTTTAAGGAGGTAAGAGGTATGTTTAACGCACACGATCCATTTTCAACTGAAATTCTGCACCCTGTAGCGGCTCGAACCACTACCGGCAACGGCGGTGCTGTCGACATCAGAGATTATATCGGCAAAGGCAAAGTCATGCTTGACTGTGCGGCCGGTACGGGCACTACACCAACGCTGGACGTCGTGATCCAGCATTCCGTGGATAATGTCACTTTTATACCCGTTCCCGGCGCCGTATTCGTGCAGGTGGCGACTGTGGCACGGCAGCAGCAGATTGGGCTTGACCTTGATGCAGCGCACCGGTTCGTGCGTGTCCTGTTCACCATTGCCGGCGGCACACCAAGTTTCACATTTTCTGTGCAGATGGTGGGGTGGCGGCAACTATGATTGTCGTTGTGATTGTTGACAGTACTATAGCTGCAGGTCGCGTAGTCGCGCCCGGCGACACATTGGAGTTAAGTGAACAGGAAGCCAATCTTCTTATAGCAATGGGCAAAGCAAGGCTGGTGGATATGGTAGCCGAAGGAATCTCAGTAGAGGAAATCCTGACCGATCCATTAGCGATCAGAGAAACAACCGAGCGCAAAACGCCGGAAAAACGGCACAGATAGGAGAAAGGGGCAGACGCCATGTTGTGTACTAGGCAGCAAGTCAAAGACGCAATCGGCATACCGGGCACCGCCGACGATGCACGGATTGACGCGTTAATCCTCGAGGCGGCACATACGATCATGCGTCGCTACGGACGTGAGTTTGTGCCGTGGAGCGTGGCAACACGGACATTCGCAGCAAGAAAGCGGCTTGTTGACCTCGCACCGCACGACCTGCGCTCGGTGACAAGTGCTGTGCTTAGCCCGGGGACACCCGATGCGGAAATACTGGTAGCAAACACCGATTACACGCTACTGCCAATCGGTGGCGCGGAGAGAACAGGAACATTTCTACAACTACGTTTCTCCAACAATCTCACTATCCGGTCGAGCTTCTTGGAGCGTTTTGGCATGGCGCAGGTGCAAATCGTCGGCAACTGGGGTGTATGGGCAGACGCAACCACTGTTGCCGAGGACATTCGGCGGGCTGCCATTGAGACAGTACTCTCGTGGCTTGATCGGCCGTCAGCATCCGTCGCAGGACTGCAGGAGCTGGGCGACCCGCATAGGGCGCTAGCACCGACGGCGCAAGGTTGGGATATACCACTTTCGGCGCATAGGAAATTGTCGGCTTACAACACTCGCAATTTGGGTGTCTATTGAGAGGGGGGCTACTAGATGCCATCCACCATACCCCGCTTCAAAGCCGCGCTACTGGCACGACTACAGACATCCCCCGGCTTAGCCGGCATCCAAGTGTCCTGGGGTAATCCGCACCCTGCGCGGCTTGCGGACGAGTTAATCGTTATCGACGCTGCCACCGCCCGGCAGACCCTCGGCAGCATGGGAACGCGGCCGCAGGATGAACGGTACACGCTGGATATTGTCGTCAGTGTCACCGGCCCCGCGCGGGCAACGCAGCAGTCCCTGGAGGAACGCGCGTTCGCGCTGGCGGCCGTCATCGAAAAAAACGTCATCGATTGGCGCGAATCGGGACTGCCATTTGGCATACTCTGGGTACAAGTCGAGGGACTAACAAGTGGCGAAGCATTCACACCGCAGGGCGACACACGCGAAGCAAGCGTAGTGTTGACTGTAGCCGTGATCGCCAGGACGGCACTATGATCCCTATTGTACGCGAGATTATAGTACTCGGCGGCTTTAGTGAAACGATGAGAGCCATACGTAGGATGGAGTCAGTCATGCGCAAAGAAATGCGCCTAAAGTTAAAAGCCGCAGGACAGATCATTAGCGATGAAGCTAAAGCACAAGCTAACCAGCAGGGCCTGGTTGCCACTGGTAAGCTGGTGAGAAGCATCCGCGTGGGGCTTCGCGCACGGAGCGTGAGCGTCATAGTTGGCGCGAGAAGGAAAAGCCGGAAATACCCCAAAGGTTTTAACTACCCGAAGGTATATGAATATGGCACAGCCGGCAAAAGGGCTTTTCTGCGTCCGGCCTTAGCGGCAAAAAAAGAGGAAGCCGTACAAAAGTTCGAGGAAATCCTGGACGAGATGGCAAAGGTTTGGCAAAAATAAGGAGGGGGCAAAATGGCAAGAACGGCTTTGAGTGTGCAGGCGGTGGCACCCACAGGGATGTGGCCGGTGCTGACCGCAGCCGCAGCGGCAGGACATATGTTCGCTAACACAGAACGAGGGATGTTCATCTTCGTGCGGAACGCGCACACCGCGCCGGTGACGGTGACGATTCCGTCTACGCTTAACCGTGACGGATTGTTGCTAGCGGCGCGGGTGGTGACGGTGCCAAACGGCACAGACCGGCTGATCGGGCCGGTACTTGGCGAAAATCATAACCAGCTGTCAGGTGTGGACGTAGGGAACACGTATATTGACTACTCCGTGGTCACGGCCATTTCCGTAGCCGTACTACGAGTATAAAGGGGAGGGGCAGAAATGTCAGAGAGAATTGGTCATGGCACACTTCTCGCGGTATCCGCAGACGCAGGCGCAACCTGGAGTAATATTGCTCGCGTTGAGACCATCGGCGAATTCAACATGGGCGAAGTGGACGATGTCGAGGTCACGACACATGATGCGCCCGATAGATTTAAACGCTACATCGCCGGTCTAGCAGACGCGGGAGAATTTGAGTTTTCAGGTATTTGGACTGCCGATGCGACGCAGAGGTCTTTAGCCGGTGCAACGGCGTTGCTGAGAGACTGGCGCATAATGCTACCCGGCGGACTCGGAATTTGGCGCGCAGCCGGCTACTTGAAAAATTTTAGCATTAATCCACAGCGGGAGGACATCATCGAATTTAGCGCGTCACTCAAGCTGAGTGGGCCGCCCACACTGACGTGGTAGGGAGGATAAATTGATGAACACTGGAACGAAATTTTCCGCGCTGGAGTGCGAGTACACATTATACTTCGACAACCGCGCTTTTCGC
>QLUB01000153.1 GCA_018725205.1 candidate division NPL-UPA2 bacterium | reverse complement strand
GGTCGTTATTATCACTGTCCCTACGTTAGGGGAGTTGACCGCCTTTGACTATGCACAGCGCCTGTTTACGGAGTGGGGCATTGGCAAGCGGGACAAAAACAACGGGTTGTTGATGCTGGTAAGTACACGCGAGCGGGAGTTTCGCTTCCAAACAGGCTACGGTCTAGAAGGTGCCCTGCCGGATGGTCACCTAGGTTCGCTGTACCGGGCGCACATCGTACCGGAGTTTGGTCAGGGACGCTTCTTTGATGGTCTGCGGGCAGTATTGCTGGCCAACGAGGGCATTGTCAGGCGCCTCGAGCGCGAGTACAACGTCACCATTGACAGCCGCGCCTTGGGTGCACCTCGCGCTAGTGCGGGCCCCGCGCGATACCTAGAGGGCGGACTAAACCTGCTCGTCGTCATTATCCTCATCTTGATGCTGTCAACTAGGGGCGGACGAGGGCTCTTGTGGTTCTTGCTCGGTCACAGCATAGGCAGTATGAACAGGCGCGGCAGGGGCGGCGGTTTTGGCGGTGGATTCGGCGGCGGCCGCTCGGGTGGCGGCGGTGCCGGGGGGCGCTGGTAAGGACTAACGCAAGCCTAGGGCTTGTTGCACACGCAAGAGCGTAGGCTGCGCCGCCTCCCGCGCACGCATTGCACCCGCTGCCAGAACTTCATCAATCTCGGAGCCAGCCAGTGCCCTTTCGGCACGGCGCTTGATGGGCCCGAGCACGGACACTGCGGCATCAGCGGTGTCCTTTTTTAGGTCGCCGTATCCCTTGCCTAGGAATAGACTCTCTAATTCTGGAATGCTACGCCCGCTGCACAAGGCATTAATGACCAGTAAATTAGAAACACCTGGCTTCCGTTCTTCGTCGTAAGCGATTTCGCGCCCCAGGTCTGTTACCGCCCGCATAATCTTCTTGCGTATGAATTCCTCGTCATCGAGCAAACTGATGTAGCTCGCTGGACTGGGGTTCGACTTGCTCATTTTCTTGGTGGGGTCATCAAGTGACATAATGCGCGCGCCGATTTTTGGGATTCTCGCTTCAGGCACTACAAACACATTCCCAAAATGCTGGTTAAAACGCATGGCGATGTCGCGACAGAGCTCAATATGCTGCTTTTGGTCTTCCCCGACGGGAACTTCTTTGGTGTCATACAGCAAAATGTCGGCGGCCATCAGCACCGGATAGGTAAACAGGCCTACAGAAACCGTCTCTCGCTCCTCGGATTTCTCCTTGAACTGGGTCATGCGCCCGAGCTCGCCGATATAGCTCATGCACTGCAGGAGCCATGCGAGTTCGCTGTGGGCTGAGACTTGGGATTGCACAAACAGCGTAGCCTTCTCTGGGTCAATGCCGGCCGCCAAGTACAGCGCAGCCAGAGTTCGAATCTGCTGCTTCAGTTCTAGGGGGTTTTGCGGCACAGTCAGGGCGTGCAAGTCGACAATGCAGAAGAACGCTTCGTGCTCGTTTTGGCTTACTACAAAGTGCTTTAAGGCCCCTAAGTAGTTCCCTAGAGTAAGAGTGCCCGACGGCTGAATGCCGGAAAAGACACGTGCCATCCCTCATCCCCCTTCCCGGTAGACCTAATTGCGTTCGAGCTTAGCCTGCAGATATTTCCGTAGCCTAGATATTTCCACGCGTTCTTGCGCCATGCTGTCGCGCTCACGCACAGTCACGGCTTGATCGTCTACGCTCTGAAAATCATAGGTGATACAGAACGGCGTACCGATTTCATCTTGGCGGCGATAGCGCTTGCCAATCGAACCGGCCTCGTCGTATTCGACATTAAAGTGCCGACGCAAATCCCCAAAAATACCCTCTGCTCCCTCGCTTAGCTTTTTGCTTAGCGGCAGCACCGCCGCTTTAACCGGGGCAATGCTCGGGTGCAGGCGCAGGACAATGCGCGTGTCGTCCTCACCGACGTTTTCCTCGCAATAGGCATCCACAAGCAGTGCTAGCAACAGCCTCTCCACGCCTAATGCCGGCTCGATAACATAGGGCACAAAACCTTCGCTGTTTTCGGGACGGTAACTTAGGTCATCACCGGAAGCCGCGATATGGGCTTTCAGGTCAAAGTCGGTGCGGTCGGCAATGCCCCAAAGCTCCCCCCAACCAAAGGGGAATTTGAACTCAATATCTGTGGTCGCTGCGCTGTAATGACTTAGCTCGTCCTTACTGTGGTCACGCAGGCGCACTGATTCGGGCCTTAGCCCAATCTCAAGCAGCCAGTCGTAACAGAATTTGCGCCAGTAACTGAACCATTCGAGGTCTGTCCCTGGTTCGCAGAAGAACTCCAGCTCCATCTGCTCAAATTCCCGCGTGCGGAAAATAAAGTTCCCCGGGGTAATTTCATTGCGAAACGACTTGCCGATTTGCCCAATGCCAAAGGGAATCTTCTTGCGCGTCGTGCGCTGTACTTGGCGAAAATTCACAAAGATACCTTGCGCAGTTTCGGGGCGCAGGTAAATCTCGGCCTTCGAGTCATCGGTAACACCCTGATAGGTCTTAAACATCAGGTTAAACTGACGAATGTCAGTAAACTTGTGGAGGCCACACTTAGGACACTTTAACTGATGTGCGGCTATGTAGGCAGCAAGTTCGGCAGTTGTCCATCCATCAGTCTTTTGTTGGCCCATTTCTTCTACTAGGTGGTCAGCGCGAAAACGTGACTTACAGCCCTTGCAGTCAAGTAGCGGGTCGGAAAAGCCGCCGACATGCCCGCTCGCCACCCACACCTGTGGGTTCATGAGGATAGCCGAGTCTAGGCCGACGTTCTGCGGAGATTCCTGGATAAAGCTCCGCCACCATAGGCGCTTGATGTTTTGCTTGAGCTCGACACCCAGCGGGCCGTAGTCCCACGTGTTGGCTAAGCCCCCGTAAATCTCTGAGCCCGCAAAGATAAAGCCGCGGTTCTTACACAGCGCCGTGAGCTTATCCATAGTTACTGCTGTCATCGGCAAATCCTCCCATGTGTCGCTAGGGACGGAGGAGTGTCGCAGAGGGGCGGAGGAGCGCGACATCGCCATCGGATTCACCTCCCTGTGGAACAAAAAGAACCGTCCCCAAAGTAACACAGCTCGCACTCCCGCGAGAAAACTTGAACGAATTATAACAGAGTTAGGAAGGGATGCGCAACCCGGACAGTGGCGACAAAGGGGACGGCGACAAAGGGGACGTCAGACTG
>QLUB01000152.1 GCA_018725205.1 candidate division NPL-UPA2 bacterium | reverse complement strand
CATCGCACGGCACGCATGTCGCCGCCACAGTAGCTGCCGTAGCCCCGGGGGCAAGGATGCTCGCGGTGCGTGTGCTTGGCCCGACCGGCTCCGGTTCCTCGGCCGATGTTATGGCGGGAATTGAATGGTCGGTTAGAAACGGTGCCGATGTGGTGAACATGAGTTTAGGTGCCGCGTGGGGGCACGAAAACAGCCCGTGGGCGCGCGCTGTTGACAATGCAGTGCGGGCGGGCGTGGTGTTTGCCGTATCTGCCGGTAACAGCGGTCCCAACGACGGGACAATCGGCAATTTCGCCGCATCGAGTTTAGCCATTGCCGTCGGCATGGCGGACACAACCCCGAAGGTTATCGCCACTGCAGGCGCAGCGCGTGCCGTAGGTTCGGTGATGACTTTCTCCCCGACTTTTGACGCCCTGTTTGGGCGTAACCTTGAGTATGTGTGGGCTGGCCTCGGGCGCATACCTCGCCCTGGTATCACCGCTGACGACTTTGCCGGGCTTGATGTAAGGGGCCGGGTAGTGTTAATGGCCCGCGGGGCAATCTCCTTTGCGGAAAAATCCCGCAATGCGCGCGACCGCGGTGCGATTGCGGCGATTATCTACAACAACGTGCCGGGTCCTTTTACCGGGACGCTTGGGACCAGCCAGCCTAACGATATCCCGACTATGAGCATTTCGCAGGAGGACGGCACTGCCCTAAAGGCGCTGCCTGTGGCGGAACGCAGGTTAGGGCTTAGCCTAGGCGAGCACGACATACTTAATGCCGCCAGTTCGCGCGGCCCGACACCTATGCTAGAGATTAAACCAGATGTAGTCGCCCCAGGCACCAATATTACTGCGGCTTTCCCCTTCCCGGGCGTTGACGGCAGCCACGTACCGGGAGCGTTTCAGCGCGAGCCAAGCGGCCCTTGGTACGGCACGGCAACAGGTACATCCATGGCGGCGCCGCATGTCGCGGGGGCTGCGGCCATCTTGCTGCAGGCAAACCCCACTTGGACGCCGGAACAAGTTCGCCTAGCGCTCATGAATACCGCACGGGACCTCGTATGGCCGCACGGCCCTTCCTTTAGGCCGGTGGACCAAGGTGCGGGGAACATAGACGTGGCGCGGGCAATAGCGCCCAATCTCATGATTAACCCGGGAGCCCTAAACTTCAGGGTAGTCGGTGTGGGCGCGCATACGCGCACGGTTAACCTGCGCAGCCTGTCGACGTCGCCTGCGACGTATAATGTAGTGGTGCGTAAGTTTAACCCGGCTCACGCCTATAGCATCACCGGCTCAACGGCGGTTACGCTCTTGGCGGGGGGCGCGGTCGACTTCCCGCTCACACTAAATGTCACGCCGGAGCTCCCGCTTAGTGTGCTCAATCAAAACGATTACGTCGGGTTTATCTACTTCGTCAACATGGAAAATCCGCTTGACACATACCGCATCCCTTTCCACTTCGTCAACCAGCTGCCCGTCAGCCAAGTAACTGCCACGCCCAACTATTTCTCGCCTAACGGCGACGGCGTGCAGGACACCACGACAGTTTCCTTCACCGTAGGCGCGCCGGTAGCAGCCGTACGCGTTTTGGCAGGCGCGGCAGGGTTCTGGCGCCCGATTCACCTGTTGCTGCCGACAGCTCCGGCTACGTCTGTGGCGCCGGGCGTCTACACTTTTGTGTGGAATGGCGTGACGCTTGATGGGCACCACGTTGTGGATGGCTCGCACCTGTTGTACGCGCAGTGGTTCCCTGTAGGGGGCACAGCCTGGCAAAGCGGTTTTGGCGCGGGTGTACCGCCTGTGGCGGGCACTTATGGGCGGGTGATTGTCGACCGCGGTGTGCCGGATCTCTACAATGTGGCGATTCTGTTTGACCCTGCGCATCCCGGGCACTACTTTGTGCGCGGTAACACAGACGACTTTAGCATCACTGTGTTCCAATCAGACGGCGGCACTATCCGCGTTAACGGGCAACCGACGGTGATAACCAGCCGCAATGACCCACGCACGCCGGGAGCCGACTGGGTGGAGTTTGAGTCGGCTAGGTTCCCAACCAACCTAGAGTCGCCGTTTACAGTAACGGTCGAAATTCGCGACTCAGCGGGCAATGTGCGGACATGGCAGCATACGTACAACCCGTTTGTGCTGCGTGTGGGAGAAGCCATAGTCACACCACCCGCCGCGACCGATCCACAAAAGCCGCCGCTCCATGCCAACAACCCCACGCGCGTCGAGACGACTAACGCCGACATGGTGCTTAGCGGCTCTGTGCTGCCCGGGATGGTAGTGCGGCTAGAGGGCGAGATCGTGCCTTTAGCCGCGAACAACACTTTTACGGTGACTGCACAGCTACGCCAAGGCACTAACAACTTCCGCTTTGAGGTGAGCGTCCCCGCCTGGGGCGATGTCCCCCCCATGCGCTTCCCCCTACAGATCCAGCGTCGGAAGCAGTGAAGCAAAAGGGACGGAGCCTTTTGCTTCACGCGGGCGATCTCGTTCCCAGGCACTGGGTGACCTCCCTTACGTTTGTCACCCCAAATGTTACTCGAAAGTGTTACCTATGTCCTGACACTCAAGTGTTACCTATGGGCTGACCTTTCTCATCTCTTAGCGACATCTGAGGGACTTCCAAGCGACCAACGACAAGCGACCAACGACAAGCGACCACACTCTCCATTACAAACAGGAAAACCCCCTGCGCTTCGCGAATTGACTAGCGAAAGAGAGCGACGGGGGGTTTTTTGCTATGAAGACGATGATCAGGCTGCGCATGAGCAACCACGACGCGCACTACGGCGGCAATTTGGTGGACGGCGCAAGGATAATGGCGCTGTTTGGCGACCTTGCAACCGAGCTCCTTATCCGCCACGACGGGGACGAGGGGCTGTTTGTGGCGTACGATGCGGTGGAGTTTAAGGCGCCTACCTTTGCTGGGGACTACGTCGAAGCGCACGGGGAGATTACTAAGGTAGGGAATACCAGCCGCAAAATGACGTTCTCCGCCTACAAGGTTATCCGCGCGCTAAACGACCCCGCTAACCCTTCTGCGGCGGAGGTGCTTGAGGAGCCGATGTTGGTGTGTAGGGCGACGGGGACGTGTGTTGTTCCGGTTGAGCGGCAGCGAGGCAGGAAGTAGGAGGCTATCCGCTATCCGCTGAATAGGAACGTGGGGGGCTATCCGCTTTCCGCTATCCGCTGAATTGAACGGTGACGGGCTGTCCGATGAAGAGGGAGGGATACGACGTGGGGTTTGAGCTGATGAGGAAGCTCGA
>QLUB01000151.1 GCA_018725205.1 candidate division NPL-UPA2 bacterium | reverse complement strand
ACATAGGAACATCCCTCCCTCTGGTTCTTTACTACGCAGCCAATTGTTAAGGGTTTCGGTGGAAGCGCTAGGGACAGACCTATGGAACAAAAAGAAGCATCCCCAGCGTTCCTGGCGCAACGTCCCCAACGTTCCAACGTTCTCTTGCGTCAGTGTGGGGTAAAAAGGTATGATGCTTCCAGATGATTGGAGTAAAGTTTTAGCAAAGTGGTGAACACCATGAAGTTTGTAGCGCTTGACTTTGAAACCGCTAACTCCTGCCGCAGCAGCATATGCGCCGTCGGTATCGCTAAAGTAATAGACGGTAGAATTGCCGAGCGGCGCTCGTGGCTGGTGCGACCGAAAGAGCTACGCTTTGACCGGATCAATGTGTCAATTCACGGCATCACCCCGGCCGCCGTCAAGGACAAGCCGCTTTTTGGTGAACTTTGGCCAACGGTCAGGGATTATTTCAAGGACAATTGTGTTATCGCTCACAACGCCAGCTTTGACATAAGCGTTCTGCGCAGTGCACTAGACGAATACCGTCTACCCCACCCCCACGTTCAGTATCACTGCTCTGTGATTTTGGCTAAGCGCACTTGGGTTGGGCTGACTAACTACAGGCTGAATACCCTAGCAGCTCACCTCAGCATTAGCCTCACCCACCATGACGCTGAGGACGATGCCGTAGCGGCCGCAGAAATCGTGCTGCGAGCCTCACGCTTTCACTCTGCCGCTTCATTGGACGACCTCTGCGCGCGAACTGGGACTAGGCAAGGCCTGCTCTACACCGGTGGCTGGATACCGCCGAGATCAAGGTAAGTGTGTGGATGCGTTCAAATGCGTTCGACGCCATAATTAGACCAACCCGTGTGGGTCGGTTTTTGTTTGCCCAGGCTATTGCTGTAATGATAGGATGGCTACGGCTGCAATTTTTGTGGAGGAATATCATTAAATGTACACCGTGACAAAACTTCTTAAGACCTATCTTTGGCCGCGCAGATTGCGCCTTGCCTATCTTGCCTGGCTGATGCTTTTCTCGCTGGCGGCGCAGCTCCTGCGCCCGCAGATTTTGCGCTCCGTGCTTGATCTGTCGTTGGCTGGCAACGCCTATGTTCAGGTACTCCGGGGCGTTGTTTTGCTGGGTGGGGTAGCGGTGATGGGGCATCTCTTTGATGCGCTGGTGCGCTATGGCAGTGACGCGCTCGGCTGGGAGGCAACCAACGAACTGCGCCACGACCTCACGCGCCACGTGTTGGGTCTGGATATGGCTTTTTATAAAGCGACAAATCCCGGTGAGCTGATTGAACGCGTGGATGTCGATGTGACGCGCCTCGCCAATTTACTAGCTAACTTTGTTCGCCATATCGTCATTAATGTTTTGTTCATCTTGGGCTCTGTCATCCTCTTGTGGCGCGAGCACTATTTGGTCGGTCTAATTTTCGCGGCTTACACCGCCATGAGCCTAGTCCTAGTGAGCGGTGTACGTTCGATTACAACTCCATATGTCGTGGCGGAACGCAAGGCTACGGCACATGTCTATGGTGTGGCGAGCGAGCACCTGTCCACCACCGAAGACATTCAAAGCGTAGGCGGGGCAACTGCTATGCTAAATAAAATGCGGCGTGAGTTTTACGCCTGGCTGCCACATCGCACCAAAGCCTATCTGGCTTATGCATCAATATGGTCGGCGGCAATGTTCTTGCAAACCGTCAGTATGCTTATTGCGGTGGCATTGGCAGTCTATATGTGGCGAGACCTCGGAGCTAGCATCGGAACGGCCTACCTTATCATTCATTATGCTGAACTCCTGCAGCAGCCTGTACAACAGATTCGTATGCAGTTGCAGGAATTGCAGCGCGCCGCCGCCTCGCTGACACGCATCAACACGCTCCTTGCCTTGTCTTCCCTAGCCGAGCACCAGTCTGACTCCGCCCCACTTCCGCCGGGCTCTCTGCATGTGCGAGCCAGTGACCTCAGCTTTAACTATGCCGACGATAATACGCTGGTCTTAGAAAACGTGTCGTTTAACCTGCCGGCAGGCAAGGTGCTAGGGGTCATAGGGCGCACCGGCAGCGGTAAGACCACGCTCGCGCGCTTACTGGCGCGACAATACGACCCCACCGGCGGCTTATTGCTGCTCGGTGGCATAGCTACGACCAGTGTAGCCGTCAAGACTGTACGAGAGCGAATCAGCTTTGTGACACAAGAGGTTCAGGTGTTTAAGGCTTCGGTGCGCGACAATCTCACTTTCTTTGACGATGCATGCACAGACCAAAAGCTCATCGACGTTCTGACGGAGCTCGGTCTGCTCGACTGGTACACCGCCCTTCCGGCAGGTCTTAACACCATGATGGAAGCTGGCAACAGCGGTCTGTCCGCCGGCGAAGGGCAGCTGTTGGCGCTGGCGCGGGCCTTCCTACGCAACCCCTCGCTGGTAGTGCTTGACGAAGCCTCGGCCAAACTAGATCCTATCACAGAAGCTCTTATCAGTCGCGCGCTTAGACGCTTACTCACTGAGCGTACCGGTCTCGTCATCGCTCACCGCTTAGCTACTTTAGAGGAAGTCGACTATCTCTTGCTCCTAGATAAGGGACAAGTGATCGAGTTTGGGACGCGCGAACGTCTGGCAAGCGACCCAGATTCTCATTATTCACGACTGCGCCAGCTAGGTCTAGAGGAAGTGTTGGTATGAGTGCGCTGCGCGTCATTTGGCGGCTACTTTGGGCGCGCCCTTGGCTTTACGCGATGAATGTTGTACTGTGGACTGCCGAGTATGGTCTGCAGCTGATTCCCGCTTTGCTCTTGCGCCAAACGCTAGACCGAGTTTTCGCGGGAGAGGTTTCTCCCGTCAGACACTTTGCCGCCTCTATGCTGGCCTATGTGGTGGTTAGCGTCATTGTACTCACCGCAGGTGCTGTAACCGACGCCATCCATCGCTTTCACACTAGCTCTATTTTGCGCTACAATGTGATGCACAGGGTTTTGTCCCGCCCGGGGGCCTCAGCTATAAGCACTTCCCCCGGCGAAGCTCTAGATTCTCTACGTGACGACGCCGAACACCTAGAAGATACGGTTGGCTGGATTGCGGATTTTCTGGGTCAACTGCTGTATGCGCTAGCGGCGATTGGCATTATGTTGGGGATTAACGCACGTGTTACGGTCGTAGTGTTCTTGCCGCTTATCGCTGTGGGTTTTCTCTACAACATTGCCTCACAGGGCCTCGAAAAGTACCGGGAGGCGACAAGGCAGGCAGCGTCGACGGTGACTGGAGTTTTAGGGGAGATATTTGCGGCCATACAATCCGTGC
>QLUB01000150.1 GCA_018725205.1 candidate division NPL-UPA2 bacterium | reverse complement strand
AAATAGCGAAAAGTTTTCGCTATTTTCCGCAACGTACACCGGTACACGCGCACGGGAGACATTACATGATGCCAGTTCTAGCATTGTGTATACAAGGCGTACACTAGGGGGGTAGGGAGGCGTATATCTCCGGCATATTTTACGATGAGTCGCACTGACAGCAACATGCGAGAATCTGCGAAATTCACAAACGGGAGGGGGCACCATGCCACAAACATGCAGTGTCTGCAAGCACAGCAGACTGGACGAAATTAACGCAGCGCTGGTGGCCGGCGGGACGTTGTGGAACATAGCGGAAAAGTTTTTGCTAACCATGTCTTCCTTATACCGGCATAAGCAGCACATGCCTGCCGGCCTGATAAAGGCAAAAGAAGCTAAGGAAGTCGCTAAAGCGGACACGCTGCTTGAGCAAGTGTGCAGCTTGAGAGACATGGCCATTGATATACTCAGACAGGCCGAAAAGGACGGCGACTTGCGTACCGCACTGCTGGGAGTGAAGGAAGCAAGGGCGTGCCTGGAGCTACTGGCAAAGCTGCAAGGCGAGCTTTCACAGGCAGACATCGTTAACGTGCTGATCGCGCCACAATGGCTATCGCTGCGGACGGTGATCCTCAGAGAGTTAGAGTCTTATCCTGAAGCAAAGGTGAGACTTGCGGAGGCATTGAAAAAATATGCTGAACACTGACTTGAGGCGGGCGCTTGATCCTGCCGCCTTCGCCAGGGAGGCGCTGAGCTTCATGCCCGACACGTGGCAGGAAGAGGCGTTGAGGTGGAGCGGCAAGCGGCTGTTGCTGAACTGTTGCCGGCAAAGCGGTAAGTCAACCACAGCGGCCATTTTGGCGTTGCACACCGCGCTTTTTCGTCCGGCTTCATTGGTGCTACTTGTCTCGCCTTCGCTGCGCCAGTCCAGTGAGCTCTTCCGCAAGGTGCAGGATATGCTTAAAGCGCTGCCGGCGTGTGTGCTGCCGGCGCTGGTTGAGGACAACCGGCTTTCTTTGGTAATGCCGAACAGAAGCCGAATCGTGTCGCTGCCAGGCACTGAGGGTACAATCCGAGGCTTTAGCGGTGCGGCGCTTATCATAGAGGACGAGGCGGCAAGAGTGCCTGACGAGCTATATAAGGCCGTGCGGCCAATGCTTGCGGTGTCCGGAGGCCGGTTGATCCTTATGAGTACGCCATTCGGCAAGCGTGGGCATTTCTTTCACGAGTGGCAGGAAGGCGGCGATACATGGGAGCGGATAAGAATCCAGGCAACCGCCTGCCCGCGGATAGCCCACGAGTTCCTTGCCGAAGAACGCAGGGCACTGGGCGACTGGTGGTTCAGGCAGGAGTACATGTGCGACTTTGTAGAAACAGTCGATCAGGCGTTCAGTTATGAGCACGTGTTGGGCGCGGTAAGCAGTGAGATTAAACCTTTGTGGGGGTAAAAATATGGCCATTATACCAAACCCATGGCAGGAACAAGAAGGGGACACGGTTTATTTAAGGCAAGAAAAAAGGAGTACGTTTTGTATAGGGTTGGACTTGGGGCAAGCGCAGGACTACACGGCTTTAGTCGTGGTGGAGCAGGCACAAAAAGGCGGCTTGTGGTACTGTCACTTGCGCTACATTAAGCGATACCCGTTGGGTACAAGCTACCCTGCTATAGTCCAGGACGTCAAAAACCTGGTGCAAACCGAGCCGCTCACTAAAAACGCCGTGCTGATAGTTGATAAAACCGGTGTCGGTGCGCCTGTAGTGGACATGCTTAAGGGCGTGGGGGTACGTTTGGAGGCAATCACAATTACCGGCGGTGACAGTGTGATAAAAGAGGCGGACGGGTATCGAGTGCCGAAGCGGGACTTGGTGAGTGTCCTGCAAGTGCTGTTACAGAGCAAGCGGTTGAAGATCGCTGAGGGCTTGCCGCTTGTGAGCGTTCTGCAAAACGAACTGCTAAACTTTAAGGTAAGGATAAACATTCAAACAGCACATGACAGTTATGGCACGTGGCGTGAAGGTGAGCATGACGATATAGTGATCGCAGTAGCGTTGACATGCTGGTGGTGTGATCAGATGCCCAAGCCGTTGCCGATCAGGTTGTGGTGAAGGCGCAAGGATAGACGTGTTGCAAATAATGCAACACGTGGGAAGGTTAGTCTGTACAGTTAAGGAGGAGAAGAATGTCTATTTTACAACGATTCAAGCGGTTTATTGGTGAAATATCTGTATTGCGTCAGGCTTCGCCGCGCAAGTGGTCATTCCCATTTTCGCAGGCGTATACAGTGGATAGTAGTCGCGTAGATTATGAGCTTGCGCGGGAACTATATCGCAACACCAGTGACCGGTATAAATTAGGCGCGTCATTTGCCAAGCCGGTGATTAACATTATGTCAGGCTTTATGGGGCCTCCGCATTTCTCCCATACCAGTGTAGAGGCTGATCAAGCTTTAGCGCAGATTATGGATACCTGGGCAAGTAAGCTCCTGCGTATCAACCGCGATACTTTACGCGATGGCGACGTGTTTGCAAGGATCGTCCGTGGGAGGGACAGGCTCAATCCACGGGTAGAGCAGTTTAGTTTGGTATTGGTCCCGCCTGAGCAGGTCATGCCTATACTCGATCCGCTTACTGGTGAGTGGCAAAAACTGATCATTCGACATCCTGTCCGGGTGACCGACACTACTGGTCGCGAGACTGGCAGGTATCATGTTACAGAAACACTAACATCACAAGAGCGCACTATTGAAGCGGATAGCTCTGCGCCTGCGGAACTCCGACAGCAAAATAGGACGGAACTGAATCCTTGGGGCTTTATCCCGATAGTGCATTTTAAGAATGAGGCGACTGAGAATCAGCTTTTCGGCGTATCCGATTTAGAGGCGATAGAACCTTTTATGAAAATCTATCATGATACAATGCTTTTTGCTGTTCAAGGCAGCAAGCTGTTCAGCAGACCAAAAACCAAATTTACTCTGCGTGATGTGCAGAAGTTCTTGGCCGACAATTTTAGTCCGGAAGAAATAGCTGCTGGGCGGTTGAAATTCGCTGAAAAAGAGCTGTTTCTAATGCAAGAAGGCGATAATGCAGGATTTATCACTGCAGATAGTGGTATGGCAGGGGTGACGATATTACTGGAGTTTATCTTCCTGAATATCGTTGATGTCAGTCAGATCCCAGAGTTCGCTTTTGGGACAGCAGTGGCAAGTAGTAAGGCGTCCGTCTCAGAGCAGATGATACCGCTAGTGAGGAATGTCCGACGAAAACGCAGTATGTTTGAGGAATACTACGGCGAACTAGCGACTATGTACTTGGCAATGTGGTCAAAGGTTGAAAACCGCAAGTTGGACAGTTATCAGGTGAACGTTGATTGGGACG
>QLUB01000015.1 GCA_018725205.1 candidate division NPL-UPA2 bacterium | reverse complement strand
TAAAATTCATCCTTACGCGCAATCATATAAGGTAGCCTCCAGCCATGTGCCATGTGCCATGTGCCATCCTCTACAATTGCGCCTGCATTGTTCAGTTTTCAAGGATCATTTGTCGCGCTAGTTCGCTCGCAGCGACGTTTTATATACTAACACACTGCCTTAACAGCTGTCAACGCATGCGCAAAACTTTTTTTAGCAAGGCACACACTACGGTATTCTGAGCAGAGGTGCGCTAACAAAACCTGTGCGTCCATCCTGCAAGCGCACTCTATGCCAGTCTTTGCCGCGCTCTAAGACTTCTACGCGAGTGTTCAGCGGCAGAGTGGTGATGATACTGAAGCTAGTGCCCGCACCACTGCGCACATTGACCACCGTGCCGTTAATGAATCCGTGTACAGCTACAGGTTGAACAGGCGGCGGCGTAACAGGCGGCTGTTGAACAATCCTCGCCTCAAGCGTCGCCACCTGCGTCTCCAGACGAGCGATGCGCTGCTCTAACCCCGCAATGTGCTGAGTCAACCCTTCTACGGCCGCGAGACGCGCTACGAACGGCCCAATAGCTTGGTTAAAAAAGCTCACCGTTATTAATGGGTCATCTGTAGTCCCGGGTTGCGGCGTGAACGCTCGGGCCGAGCCTAGACTGCCAAGATACAACAAGGCAATTAGCATGGCTACAGCAATATGCCCCTTCTTCATTATACCCAACCGACCTTTCTCCATTAATAAATTGGACTGCGCCACCTGAGTAGCATAAGGTATCTACCTTCACAGCGACACCCGCTTACCGTCGCGGCGCACGGCCAGAAGCTCTTTCACGTCATCTAGCGCATGCGTAATGCGCGCGGGCGGCAGTTCCTTAAGAAAGGCACGACCATAACCTTTATTCTGCACGCGACCGTCAAGTATGGCCACAACACCCTTGTCCTCGGCAGTGCGAATCAGACGCCCAAAGCCCTGCTTGAGTTTAAGGATAGCTGTTGGGAGGCTGTACGCGCTAAATGCCTCCTCACCCTTACGCTCCATATTCTCAATGCGAGCCTGCGTTATCGGCTCTGTTGGCACACCGAAGGGGAGCCTAACCAGTATAACACAGCTTAAGGCCTCTCCGGGCACATCAATCCCTTCCCAATAACTGGCTACCGCCAACAACACGGCTTGCGATGAAGTGGTGAAGCGGTGCATTAGCGTACTGCGCGAGGCATTCCCCTGCATAAGTACGGTGAAACCCTCTCTGTCTAAAGGCGCGAGCCTTTCAAATGCCTCCTGCATGGAACGAAAAGAAGTAAAAAGCACAAGAGCTCGTCCCTGTGTTACTCGCACAATCTCCGCAATCTTAGCCGCAGCGTACTCGTCAAATGTCTCCTCCCGCGGATCCTTAGCATCCTTAGGTAAGTACAGCAAGGCGTTTTTGGCGTAGTCAAACGGCGAGTCAAGTCGCAACAGGTCGCATTTGTCAAGTCCCACTCGCCTAAGTAAGACAGAGGACAACGTGGCTGAGGTCAAAACTACCGCCGATATGCGCGCAAAGATGTGCTCTCGCAACTCGTCCTCCATAGACACAGGGGCAGAGACTAACGTTACCCCTTCTTCCCCTAGCTCCACCCAATAGGCGTACTCCTCATCACCACCTCGCCTTTCTAGGATAAAGTCTAGGTTGTCGTCAATGCGAGTAAGGCGTTGACAAAGCTGCGTCGCTAAGGCAGTTTGCTCTTCGTTAGCCCCTGCTGTAAGCTCCGCAAGTGCCTTAATCAATTCCACAAGATGCGGTTTCAAAACATGGGGATACTTGTCGCCGGGCATGAGGCGCATAGCTTTACTAAACTGCAGGAAAAAGAAACCAGCCTCATGCGTGACATTCTGTATTAACGCCTCTACCATGCGCCCCGACTCAGCGTTGTCAGACACGAGCATCCCGCGCAGACCAGCGCTAATTGCGGCAGTTGTGCGACGTATTTCTCCGGGAGAAACATGTCGGCTGAAAAAATCGGTGGCCACGTCTTCTAGATTGTGCGCCTCATCGAAGACCACGGCGTCATAGTCTTCTAGTACTGCCTGCTCATGCAGGAACCCGGCGTCTTTTCGCACCGCAAGGTCGGCAAAAAACAGCGCGTGATTTGCTACAACGATGTCCGCCTGAGACTGCGCGCGCCGCGCCATATAGTAGAAGCAGTCCCCAAAAAAGGGGCATACTCTCCTCAGACAACTCTCTCCTTCGCCGCATACATGTTGCCATAAATCCGGCGCAGGGTGGAAAGTCAGCTGTTCGCGATCGCCACTAAACTTCTTATTGCCGAGCAAGTTCTGCATCTCCCTGAGCTCCTTGATATGGCTCTCCTGTGTCAGCAAGCCCCTGTCGAAAGTACTGATATGCTCCATTTTGCGGCGGCAGATGAAGTTACTGCGTCCCTTAGCTAGAACCGCGACAAAGGGCAGACGCGTACTGAACACCTTTTGTAGAAAAGGGATGTCTTTCTTAAAAATCTGTTCCTGCAAATTCAGGGTCTTGGTAGATACGACAATGCGCTTCTTAGCAGTGCGCGCATGTATTATGGCGGGCACCAAGTAGCCAAAGGTTTTCCCCAATCCAGTCCCCGCTTGCACCACCAAATGACGATTCAGAGATAGTGCACTGGCCACAGCGTTGGCCATGCTCACCTGCTGTCGCCTAGTTTCATAGGTTGGATGGTGTTTGGCGATAGGCCCCCCAGTGCCGAAAATATCCTCAATGCGCAACGCGTGTCTCCCTCCAAGCACCTAATAATATTCTCCGTCGCGGCCCAGTTTCCTGCTAAGGACGAAGGGGTGGGCGCTCGCCACCAGGCGGAACAACAAACCCTGCGCCTACCGGGAAGGGCAAATTAACGACTGTTTCGGGGACCGCGCCAAGATAAATCACATCAGCCACCGGCACTTCAAGGTGCACTCTCAGCGCACGCTGCATCAGCGGCACTACAATTCGTAAATCAGCAAAGATTTCTAAGTAGATTTTGTGGCGCGTTTGGTTGATGCCTGCCGATTCAAACGCATCCGTCACTTCTACACTGACCGTGCCGGCGGGCAAGATGCGAAAGTTGATAACAGGGCCAACATGCGCGAAGAGTGCGCTGCCGAACGCTTGCCCAAGCGGGATGGTGATGTTCTCCTCGCGTAAGTTCTCTAGAGTCTCCAAGACATGCCGCGTAGTGCGGGTGACAAGGCGGTTGACTTCTACGGTGTTGAGCCTAGCCCACGCCGGTCTGCCTGCTTGGTCCGTGTGGATGGTGATGAAGTGGTCGTAGGGAATGCTCTCGCCTGCGGCATCATAACTTCCGCTATAGCAATGAGGGTCGGCCTGAGCTGGCTGTCAATTAAGGTAACAAGCGAAGCCACCAGTAGCAGCATCACGAAAAAATAAAAGCGACCTCTGGCTTTGCGCTTTTTTGACGCAAGGAAGACCATTTCCTCACCCCCCCTTCGCTATCTTATGAGGCGTGGTGGAGTATCGTGTCAGTATGATACTTTTGGCAGTGATGATATAATGAAGTCAAAGGGGGTCAGCAAATGGCCAAAAAACCTTCAATTAAGACCAAGCGAAGTGGAAAGCAAATGCTGTTGATAGCGCTGTATTGGGGCGTTATCATGACTTTTGTTGCCTTAACGGCGGGCCTCGGTGTTGGGTATTATCTTGTGCGCGACGTACCGCCGGATCTGACACTCACGACGGCGCGTCCCGCCGAGAGTTCAACCGTGCTTGACGTACACGGCGAGGTAATTACGCAGCTGCACGCCGTGCAGCACCGCATGAGCGTTCCGCTTGCCCGAATTCCGCAGCACCTTGTCGAGGCAGTTGTGGTCATGGAGGACATCCGCTTTTACGACCACTTTGGCTTCTCGCCGCGCGACTTTTTGCGCGCCCTGTGGCTGACTGCCACCAGGCAAACCCGCCAAGGGGCAAGCACGATTACACAGCAAGTGGCTCGCAACCGTATCTTGCAGGATCTCCGCTTCTCGATAAGGCGCAAGGTACAGGAAATCTACGTAGCGTTTCGCATAGAGCAGGAGTACACCAAGGCGGAGATCCTAGAAGTCTATCTTAACGAGCTCTTTCTCGGCGGCGCGGCGCATGGGTTTCAGGCCGCTGCACAGCAGTATTTTGGCAAGGATGTATCCGAACTAAGTCTTGCCGAGAGCGCAATGTTAGTCGGTATTATCCCTTCCCCAAATGCGTGGCGCCCTCGCGAAGGCAATATGGAGACAGCGGTGCAGCGTCAGCGCCTAGTGCTCGGCCAAATGCTTAGGCACGGTCGCATTACTGCCGAGGAACATCAGGCCGCGCTTAACGCGCCTATCACCCTTGCCAAAGCAAGACAGCAGACGCCTGAAGCCAGCTTGACTATGTATTTTGTCGACCATGTGGTTGAACAAGTCCAAGCCTGGCTTGTTGCCAACCAAGGAATAGACGACCGCACGGCCGCAGATTACATCCATAGCGGCGGCTTGACGATCCACACGACGCTTGATCTAACCATGCAGCGAGCCGCCCAGCAGGCGGCGCTAGATATCTTTACTCAACCCGACGGCGTGTTGGCGCGCCTACGGCGCGATGCCCGAAATGACCCTAACCCTGAGATAAGACGCTTAGCGCAGTCCAGTGACTTTGAGTGGCAGCGCATCGACGCGAGGGGCGAGCATGGTGGTCTCCAGCCGCAAGTTTCCGCCTTGTTTATTGAGCCTAGCAGCGGCGCCATCCGCGTATGGTTAGGCGGACGGGACATGGTTGCGCGCTTCGGAATTGATCGCGTCGCAGGAGAGCGGAACCAGCCTGGTTCAGCCATTAAGCCTTTGCTTGTGTATGGTCCCGCGCTCTCTTTTGGCGGTCAGACCATCGCCAGTACTGTTGACGATGCGCCCGTTGTTTATCCGACAGGCAACCTCAATGACCCCCTGTTTGCGCCGCGCAACTTCGCTGCCAACATATTTTACGGGCATACGTCGTTTAGGGAGGGCATGGCGCGCTCCTATAACGTAATGGCCGTCAGGCTCTTCCACGCCTTGGGCATAGGACGCTCTTTGGACTGGGGAGAGCAGCTCGGCCTTCGGTTTGTCAGAAAAGCAGGCGACAGAAATGACCTCAACCTGTCAACGGCTTTGGGCGGGTTGACCGATGGACTCACCCTGCATGAAATGGTTACGGCTTACAATGTGTTTAACAACCGCGGCGTATACGTGGAGCCGCACTCGCTATTGCGTATTACATCCCGCACGGGCAGTGTGCTGTACGAAGCACGCCCGCCCGAGCGCAGAATCGTCCTCACCGAGCAGCTGGCGTGGCTAATGACAGACCTGATGCGCGGCACAGTAGACGTTCAAGGCGGCGTGACGGGGACAGGCCATTTTGGGCTACGCGGTGCTACTATGGGGCGTTTCGCGGGAGAGGTGTCCGGAAAGACAGGCACAACTAACGATAACCTAGACGCCCTCTTCGTTGGCTTTAACCCCCAGTTTACAGGCGGCGTCTGGATAGGACACGACATGACTAACACCGGCACACCACAGAGAGACAGTAAGACAGGCAAACCCAGGCTCTTACCTCCGCCGAGAAATTCACCCCCAAACACCGATCCACTACCAAGAGAAATCCATACGTCCAAGGGCAAGGTGTTAGACCACTTCGTACGCGGCGGCATGCCCAGCGGTGGGGCCAACGCCGTAGGCAGCGGCACGGCAACCGCTATTTTTGGACGAACTTTGACTTACTACTATAGAGCTGTAGGCGTGACCGCCTTCCCTACTTTCCCGACGGAATGGTACGAGGAGTACGGTGTTTTCGGTCCGCCGCGCAGATTAGGACTTGTGCGCGAGCGATTCGCGCGAGTGTCTGGGAAGTATCCGTCACAGCTTACCCCCCCCCAGGGCATCGGCTACGATTGGTTTGTGCGCGGCACACAGCCCCGCCCGGAAAACCCGTGTGATATGCACGTTATGGTTGCCATCTGTACGGAGTCTAACGCCCTTGCAGGTCCATACTGCCCGCCCACATCAGTCGTGATGCAAGTCAGAGTGCGCCGCGAGCCATATGCCGAGGTGTTTGACGCTACGGGCATCAGGGTACACCCCCGCGACCACAGCCAGCAGGTACCGTTTGAACAGTGCCCTGTGCACCTCGCACCGCAGGGCAACGGCGGCAACGGCGGCAACGGCAGTCCTCCTCCCCCGAGTGGCCAGTAAGCGAAGGTCCCCGTGAGAAACCACGGGGACTTAACTTATTGCTTGAGATTTACTACTGTCACACCGGAGCCACCCTCATTGGCTAGCCCTAAGCGATGGCTCTTGACAGCCGGGTGGGTATTGAGAAAATCTCGTATCCCTTCTCGCAGAGCACCCGTCCCTTTACCGTGTATGATCTGTACCTGCCCAAGACCCCGCAACAGCGCGCTGTCAAGATACTTGTCCACTTCTTGCACGCCCTCTTCCACTGTGCGGCCGCGCAAGTCTAGTTCGAGCTTTACATTGTGGGCAGCAAAATCTACGGTGTGAAAACCAGTGCGCTCCGGGGATTCCCGTTTTTTCCCTTCGCTTACCTTCCTAAGGTGTTTAACCTCAACCTGAGTACGCAGAGCACCTAACTGCACCGTAACGCTACCTCCTGCCAGCACTTCTAGGACCTTTCCCCGCTGGTTAAGGTGCAGTAGGAGAACATCGTCCCCCACGGCGATAGGTTCCTCCGGAGGAGCTATGGCAGCAGGCACAGCTTCTGCTTCGACTTGCTCGCTAACTTCGCGCGTGATTTCCCGCTGGCGCTGCCTAACTAGCTCGATTGTCTGTGTGAGCTCCTGCGTTGCTCCTTCCTTCTCGGCCTGCTTTAACGCCTCAATTAGAGCTTCAATCTCATGCTTGGCACGGCGTACCAGCGCCTTGGCCTCTTCGGAAGCACGTCTCTGTATTTCACGCACTTTTTCCTGCTGCAGTTTGGCGTGTTGCTCTGCCTCCTTAAGCTGTATTTCTGCTTGGCGCTGTTTGACAAATGCTTGCCTTGAGGCCTCGTCAGCTTCTTTTCGGCTCGCTTCCAGACCGCGAATCAGATCTTCGACCTTCAAAGCTTCGTGCGTGAGATAACGGCGTGCCAAATCAATGACGTCCTTGTCGAGGCCTAGGCGCGCGGAAATCTCGAAGGCATTGCTCTTGCCAGGCAAACCAATGGTCAGGTGAAAGGTTGGGCGCAGTGTCTCTACGTCAAACTCCATGCTGGCGTTTTGCACACCTCGCTTTGTATGCGCGTAGGCCTTAAGCTCGCTGTAGTGCGTGGTAGCGACTACATGCGTGCCCCGCGCTAGGAACGAGTCGATAATCGCCATGGCCAAAGCTGCACCTTCCATAGGGTCGGTACCCGCGCCGAGTTCATCAAGCAGCACTAGCGAGGTACCATCAGCGGCGTCAATAATCTGGATTATGTTGGTCATGTGCGAGGAAAATGTGCTGAGACTCTGCTCGATGCTTTGTTCATCGCCAATGTCCGCATAGACGCTCTCGTACACCCCTGCTTGACTACCCTCTGCCGCAGGTATGTGCAGACCACATTGCGCCATCAGGGTGAGCAGGCCAATTGTCTTGAGCGTAACCGTCTTACCACCCGTGTTTGGCCCGGTAACCAAGAGCACCGAGAAGCTTTGCCCTAGGCGCACATCAATCGGCCTTACGTCCGCACTTGGGATGAGAGGATGCCTAGCCTGCGGGAAACTAAGCGAATTGTCGTGGCTTAGCACCGGCCTCGCGGCGCGCATTTCGTAACTCAGTCTACCCTTGGCGAGCGACAGGTCCAGCCAAGCCAGAATCTCAAGGTTCTCTAGAATCACTTGCGACTGCGCGGCGATACGTGCGCTAAGCTCACGCAAGATATGCTCCACTTCTTGGCTTTCCGCCGCTTGATACTGGCGTAGCTTGTTGTTTAACTCCACTACTGCCATCGGCTCAATAAACAGCGTCGCTCCGCTCGCGGACTGGTCGTGGATAATGCCTGGAATCTGAGCTCTATACTCAGACTTGACCGGCAGCACATAGCGGTCACCACGTACCGTCACCAGAGCCTCCTGCAGGTATTTCTGCACAACAGAGGACCGCAGCATCCCCTCTAGCTTTTGTTTTACCTCGCGCTGCGCCTGCCTGATATCCCCCCGCAAACGCTGCAGTTGTGTACTGGCGCGGTCTAGCACCTCGCCATCTTCGCCAATCGCTGTTAAGATGAGGTCCTCCAATGAGCGCAAGGGCACTAGTCGCGCGGCGTGCGCGGCCAAGAGCGGGTATAAGCTGTTGCGTCCGGCAAAAAAGCGGTGTGCGCGCCGTGAAATGGCCAGAACGGCAGCCAGAAGCCACAGATCTTCCCCATTTACCACCGCGCCTATAGCCGTGCGGCGCACTGCCGGGCGCACATCTGTCAGTCCCCGCAAGGGGAACTCTTCTGTACGCACAACAGTGCGAGCTTCAGCAGTCTCATCCAGCAAACGGCCAATTTCCTTGCGCTCAGTAACCGGTAGCAACCCTTCCGCGAGCTCGCGTCCTAGCCCTGACGAGACATGCTTACATAGCATTGTCTTAACTTTATCTAACTCCAGCACCCGCAAGGTGCGTTCGTTCACGTAAATCCACTCCCTTTGAAGCAAAAGGCTCCGTCCCTACTGCTTCACCTGAGGATGCTCTTAATTTCGGCGGTGAGTGCGGGGCTCAAATCCAAAACGGCACTGACCACTCTCGAGTTTTCAACATAACGGGAGAACCCGCCTACCGGCAGTGCCGTAAGTAGCGCGGAAATCACAAACACGATAGCTATTCCCTTGGCCAAACCAAAGGCTAAGCCGCCTACTCGGTTGAACGTGCCGATGACAGGAAGCCTAGCTAGGAAATCCGCCATATTAGCGAAAAGTTCCACCACTAGCTTCACGACAATCAGCACAGCGATAAAGCCAAGGGCATTTACCGCTGACGCGCCAACATTAAAATTGCCCACCAGTGGACCTAGCGCTTGGTTAAGATAAGTCTCCAGCGAAAAAAGGCGGTTAAGCTCACCTGCCGCCGTCGGTCCTAGCAGGAACGCTAAGTAGAGCGACAAGACCCATGCCGCTAGGTCAAAGAGCTGCCGCACCAGACCGCGGCTGCCCCCGACCAAAGCAAAGAAGCCAATGACGAGCAAGAGACCGTAGTCAAGCGCGTTTAGGTTCACGACTGCCTCCTCCTTAGTGACGGGACTGGCTTGTTTCGGATTGATCAATGAGTGCTAGTCTCTGCTCCAATACGCTAATACGCCGCACTAACTCCACTTTTTCGCGCTCTGCCTCCGCCGCCTCACGGGTTGCGCTAAGAGCCGCCAGAATCGCTAGTTGGGTAACACTGATACGCTCATACTGCTCGGCATATTCGCGCATACGCTTGTCGATGGCGCGCGCAAGGCGCAGGAGTTCAGCAGGCGCAGCAGAACGCAACTGCAGACTCTGACCGTAGATGTCTAGTTTGACGGTCTCCTTGGGTTCCACTGCCGCCGCCTCCCTTTCTATATCATGTACTCTCCGAATCAGCTAAATCCTGCTTAAGCTCGCCAGACAGCTCCGAAAGCATGCTCCAGCACATGGCGCAGCTTGCCTAGGATAGCACTTAGTTCGGCCTCCGTGAAACTCGCACCCCCCGGTGCAGTAAGCTCTAAGCGAATGGCTAGGCTCCGCATGCCAAGTGGGGTGTTAGTGCCGACATAGACGTCAAACAGCGTGGCCGATGTAATCCGTTCACCGCCAGCCTCCCGGATGCGGGCGAGAATATCTGCGGCACTGATGCTCTCGTTCACTAGGAAAGCGATGTCACGTTCTACCGCTATGCTGGCGCTTATGCCTCGGTAAAGAGGCTTCCCCAGTGAGGTGGGAATGCCGGCGACGCTGATTTCGGCTACTACGGCTCTCTCCTTAAGCCCTACTAGCGGGTGAATCTCTCCGACATAGCCAATCTTAGCCCCCTCCTGCCAAATCTCGGCCTGCCGCCCAGGGTGAAGAAACGACTCTTGTCCCACGACAAACTCCGCGTCCGGCAGCAACTTTTCCACTAGCCCCCTGACATGAAAGAAGTCTAGGGGCCTACTCTGCTCTATCCAATTGCCCTCACGCACGCCGTAGGCCCCTAGGCAAAGGTTCTGCTGCTCCAGGGGTTTTTCTGCGTGGGGCAGGTAGACTGTCCCAATCTCAAACACAGACATGCCGCTGATTTGGCGTGCTTGGTTGTACCCTAGCACCTCCACCATACTTGGCATCAGTGTCGGGCGGAGTGTGCTTCTTTCGCGACTAAGCGGGTTGGCCAGCGCGACGGCGCGGCGAAATGCATGGTGTTCCAGCAGCATAAACTTCGTGCCGTTCTCCGGATCGTAAAAGCTTAGGGTGACTACTTCATCGACGTTCAAAGACAGCAGGGTGCGGCGCAAGGAGCGCAACCAGCGCTGGTCTTCCGTCAGCCTCCCTTGCGTTACTTCCCCGCGCATGATGTCGGTGGGTATATTGTTAAACCCGTGAATGCGTCCGATTTCTTCGACTAAGTCGATTTCCTGCACTACATCGCCCCGCCGCGAAGGGACAGAAACTAGAAAAACGTCGCCATGAACTTGTGTTGGCATCCCTAAGCGCAGGAGAATAGCCTGCATTTCCGAGGGCGCGAGGTCAATGCCTAGTAAGGAGTTCACGCGTTCCGGCCGCACTTGGATGGGACGACAGGGGCAGTACAGAGGCTCGCTGCCTATGCACTCGCCTAGCACTTGGCCTACGCCAAGCAACTGAAACACATAAGCCGCGCGCTGCAAGGCCCGGCTTATGCCGCTCGGGTCTACGCCTTTATCAAAGCGCAGCGAAGCCTCTGTGCGGAGTCCAAGGGCGCGCGCAGTGCGCCTAATGCTAGCGCGTTCAAACAAGGCCGATTCAAGCACAATACGCCGCGTGGCAGTCGAAACTTCGCAGTCCAGTCCTCCCATCACCCCGGCGATAGCCAAGGCGTGTGTGGCATCGGCAATGACTAAAGTTCCTTCCGGCATCACGGGTGATGTGCCGTCAATTAGCGTGATGCTCTCCTCCGGCAAGCTCCGCCGCACAATCAGGCGCTGCCCCACTATGCGGTCATAGTCAAAGGCATGCAGGGGCTGGCCTAGCTCCCACATCACAAAATTGGTGATATCTACCACATTATTCACAGGGCGAAGACCCACGCCCTCTAGTCGATTTTTCAGCCACAGCGGGGACTCGCCTACCGCGACATCTAGGACTAACCCTAGATAACCGCTACAGAGGCTTGGAGCCTGAATTTCCACTGCCAAATGTGACCCACTCACCCGAGCCTTGCCCACACTAACGCCAACCGGCTCAGCTACCGTTTTGCTGGTAAGCGCTGCTACTTCGTAAGCTACTCCCAGTATGCTCTGACAATCAGCGCGATTAGGCGTTAGGTCTAGCTCCAGCACCTCATCGTTAACGCTCTGACCGGCTTGTGCTGTGGCCAGAGTTACCCTGCTTACGGCATCAACCGCGATCCCTGCATGCGTCAATATTTCCGCCAGTTTAGCGGCGGGTTGCTCTACATCGACAAATTGCTTTAGCCAAGCTAGGGAAACTTTCATGCCCTCACCTCCTAGAACTGCCGAACAAATCTGTAGTCATTGACAAAGAAATGACGCAGATCCTCGACATTGTACTTGAGCATGGCGATGCGTTCAACCCCCATGCCAAAGGCAAATCCGTTGACTTCCTCTGGGTCGTAGCCCGACATACTGAGTACCGCTGGATGCACCATGCCGCACCCAAGAATCTCCACCCAGCCTGTGCCCTTGCATACCCTGCACCCGCGCCCCCCGCAGGTGCCACACGAGACATCTACCTCAGCACTAGGTTCCGTAAAGGGAAAGTAACTGGGGCGCAGCCTAATCTCGCGCTCTGCGCCAAACATCTGCCGGGCAAACATCAGGAGCATAGACTTCAGGTGGGCTAGGCTGATATCTTTGTCAATCACTAAACCTTCGATTTGGTGAAACATAGGCGAGTGGGTGGCATCATCGTCGCGGCGATAGACTTTTCCAGGGCTGATAATGCGAATGGGGTAATGAGGGCTTAGAGCTTGCATGGTGCGAACTTGTACGGGTGAAGTTTGCGTCCGCAAAACATGCCCGTCGTGTAAATAAAAGGAGTCCTGCATATCGCGTGCGGGATGAAGCGGCGGCACATTGAGTGCTTCGAAGTTATAGTACTCGCTCTCGATTTCCGGGCCTTCGGCGACGCTAAAGCCAAGCCCGAGGAAAATCTCAGTTGCCTCTTCGATAATGCGGTTGAGCGGATGGACATGAGCGTGATAGGGCTGTCGTCCGGGGAGGGTTACATCGACGCGCTCTTGCTTGAGTTTGGCGGCTAGTTCGGTTGCCGCCAGCGCGGCTGTCTTAGCCTCTAGCGCGACCTCAATCTGATCTCGCACTTCATTAGCCAGTTGACCAACGCTTGGGCGGTCTGCAGGGCTAAGCGTGCCCATGCCGCGCAATATGCCCGTGAGCTCACCTTTTTTCCCCAAGAGGCTGACGCGGTAGTCCTGTAGCGCTGTCACACTGTCGAGGACCTCAATCTTTGCTAGAGCCTCTGCGGTCACGCGCTTGAGCCTATCTATTAACTCCATTAGTTTCCTCCTTTTAAGAAAAGTGACCCCACCCCTGTAGGGACGAGGTCAACTCGCGGCTTTCTCGACAACTACCGGACTCTGTCTTGCGTCCTAGTTGAAGGCTAATTTCCTGTACATCAGATATGCGAAAATAGAACCGGTACTTTCAAACACCCTCCAGTAAACAGCGGCGGTCAACACTCTCACGCGGACACACCCTCTCGTTTCTCCTATAGGGAGTATAGCACGGAAAGGTATCACCTACAAGGAGGCAGGGGAGAAGTTTGGCGCCATTGTCTGAGAACTTCGTATAACAGCACCCCTGCCGCTACGCCCACATTTAGAGATTCTGCTCTGCCGGGCATAGGAATCCGCACCAGTAGAGCGTGTTCGAGCCACGGCGAACACAGACCGCTACCTTCATTGCCAAAAATCACAGCTAAGGGCTGCCTGAACTCTCGGTCAAAGTGCTCCGTTGCACCCTGCGCGTCGGCAGCGACTATGCTGTACCCGCCTTGGAGCAGAGCGTTAAGTAGCAGGTTGTCGTCGATGTCATGGCAGACTGGCAGATGGAAAAGCGACCCCATAGTAGCGCGTACTACTTTTGGGTTATAGATGTCGACGCTGCCGCGGAGAGCTACGAATGCAGCTGCACCAACCGCATCAGCTAGGCGAATAAGAGTGCCCATATTGCCGGGGTCCTGCAGCCCAGCCGACACCACCACCAGCGCAGGGGTGCGAGAGAGCAACGCATCTAGTGAAGTGGCAATGTCCCTGACCACAGCCAGCACGCCCTGCGGGGTTTTGGTATCGCAGAGCGTCCGGAATATATCCGTGGTTACGCTTATGACCGGCACCGGAGCAGACGTGTGCACTAGTTCGACTATGCCCGTCTGATGACACATGGCCTCATCCACTAGGACGACTACCGTCTGTCCGCACGACACCGCTTCCCGCACTGCCCGCACGCCTTCAACCACAAACGCTTGCTGCTTGTCCCGCCCCTGCGCGGTAGCCAGTTTGCGGACTAAGCGTACCCATTTAGACTCGCTCAAGGCGCCGGAGATCGTCATTCTTGCCAACCACTACGAGCACATCGCCTTCTTCGATTTTCTCGTCCGCTTTAAGCGCAAGGCTAAACACATCCCCGCGTTTTACGGCAATGATGTTTGCTTGGAATTTGTTGCGGAAATCGAGCTGACGCAGGCTATGCCCCACCATCGCAGAACCTACCATAAACTCTAGGATACTGATATCCGGCGCGAGTTCAATGTACTCCAAGATGTTTGTGGCAACAAGATTCTTGGCGACTCTGCTACCCATATCGCGCTCCGGAAAAACTACGCGGTCAGCGCCGATTTTGTAGAGCACGCGTCCGTGCAGTTCACTCTGTGCCTTAGCCAGCACATGTTTTACGCCGAGCTCCTTGAGCATCAAAGTTACAAGAATGCTCGCTTGAATATCGCCACCCACACCCACAATAACCGTGTCAAAATTGCGGATACCCAGTGCCCGCAAGGCTTGCTCGTCCGTGGCGTCAGCCTCTACCGCGCGAGTGCAGTTGTCTAGATTGTGGCGTACGCGCTCTTCGGACTCGTCTATACCGAGCACCTGATGCCCGGCAGCATGCAGTGTCCTAGCCACACTTGACCCAAATCGTCCCAACCCGATCACCGCGAACTGCTTCATAACTCCGACTCCTCTAACCTACGATTATTTTCCCCTCGGGATAACGCACTGATGCCGAGCAGGGATCGGACTTCGCCATTATCGCCAACACCAATGTCAAAGGCCCCACGCGCCCGGCAAACATCGTGACTATTAGGGCTAAGCGGCCGATAGTACTAAGAGTGGGGGTGATGCCCCGACTTAAGCCCACCGTGCCAAACGCAGAAACAGCCTCAAAGAGAGTATCTAAGAACGAGGCATCTTCTGTCAACAGCAGAACAAAGGTAGTGGTTAGCACCAAGGCGAGCGAGATGGCGGCGATACTTAAGCATTTAATAGCTATAGAGTGGGCAATGCGTCTACCACGAATAACGACCTCTCCCTGCCCCCGCACAGCAGCAATTACCGTGAGAACCACCATGGCAAAGGTGGTAGTCTTAATGCCACCGCCGGTGGACGCAGGCGACGCCCCAATAAACATTAGGATGATGACGAGCAGGGCCGTGGCCTCGCTGAGCGCTCCTGTTGGCACGGTGTTAAAGCCCGCCGTGCGCGGTGTGACCGCCGTAAACAAGGAGGCGAGCACGCGACCGGATAGATCATAGTTTGCGAGCGCACCATTCCACTCTAGAATACCGATTAGGATGGCTGGGATTACGATCAGCAGCACAGTAACTTTAAGCACAACCTCGCTGTGCAGCGCAAGACCCTTAAGGCTGCGCTTGCTGTAAAGATCCGCCAACACGCTAAAGCCTATGCCGCCAAAGATAATCAAAGTGAGCATGACCGCATTAACCGTAATGTCGGAAGTAAACCGCTCTAAGCTCTGGAAGTTGCCAAACAGGTCAAACCCGGCGTTGCAGAACGCAGATACGCTGTGAAACACCGCGTACCACAGCCCTCGCACCGTGCCAAACTGTGGCTGGAAGCGAATGAACAACACAGTAGCTGCTAGCGATTGGATGGTGAGCGTAGCCAAGACGACGTAGCGGGCCAGTTTCACCATGCCCTCGAGCGAAAACTGACTAAAGGCCTCTTGGATGATCAGCCGTTCGCGAAAGGTAACTTGCTTGCCTAGAACCATGGCGACCATTGTAGACATGGTCATTAGGCCCAATCCTCCAAACTGGATAAGCAGCATGATGACAAATTGGCCAAAAAAAGTATATCGGGTACCCGTATCTACTACCGCCAGACCGGTCACGCATACCGCAGATGTCGCCGTGAACAGCGCGTCCACAAAGCCCACCGGGGCCCCCGTAGAGGCCCAAGGTAACATTAGCAAAGCTGTCCCCGTGAGAATTAGGCCAAGAAAGGTAAGCGCGAGAATCTGCGCGGGGCTCATCCGCGAGAACGTGAGTTTCATTGTACGCCCTCACTCGGCAGCCCGATAAATCCACGCTGTCGGCTGCCCATCTTTATAGCTGGAACTGCTGCTTAGCCAGAGTGACTAGCTCTCCAAACGAGACTGGCTCACGCACTGCCAAGTCGGAAAGCACCTTGCGATTCATGACGATACCCGCTTGCTTGAGACCGTTCATTAACCTGCTGTAGGACATGCCGTTGATGCGTGCGGCAGCATTGATACGCGTAATCCAGAGCCTGCGGAAGTCCCGCTTCTTGCGCCTGCGGTCGCGGAAGGCGTAGTAGAGCGCCTTCATAACCTGCTCGTTGGCTACCTTGAACCGCTTGCTTTTGGCACCCCAGTAGCCTTTAGCCAGCTTGAGAATTTTCTTATGACGAGCACGGGCGGTAACGCCCTTCTTTACACGTGCCATGGTGGTTCCTCCTCAGTGTTTTGTGTAGCTAAAACTTATAGGGAATAAGCTGTTTGAGGCGACCCATGTCGGTCGCATGTACAAGGTGCGCTTTGCGAAGGTTCCGCAGGCGCTTTGAAGTCTTCGCCTCATTGAGATGGTTTTTCATATTGCTGCGCCTTAACGCCTTGCCCGTGCCAGTAATCTTAAACCGCTTCGCTGCGCCACGGTGTGTCTTAACCTTTGGCATGGTGTGCCCTCCTATTAACTCTGTTGTTTCTTCGCATTTAGGAACATGCTCATGTTCCGCCCCTCAAGACGTGGCTCGCGGTCAATAGTAGATAAGTCCTGCACCAGCTTGAAAAAAGCCGCGAGCACCTGCTTGCCGCGCTCGGCGTGCGAAACTTCGCGCCCCCTAAACCTCACCGTGACCTTTACGCGGTCCCCATCTTTCAGGAACTGCGTGGCCGCACGAGCCTTAGTTTCTAGGTCGTGGTCGTCAATGTTAGGGCTAAAGGTAAGCTCTTTGACGTTGATGACGTGCTGCTTCTTGCGCGCCTCGCGATCCTTTTTGCTCTGTTCGTACTTGAACCTACCGTAGTCCATAATCCTACAGACTATGGGTTTGGCCGTTGGGGCCACGTTTACAAGGTCTAAGCCCTTATCTTGCGCTATGCGCAAGGCCTCGCGGAACAGCTTAATGCCAAGCTGTTCGCCGTTTTCGTCGATAAGACGGACTTCCCGGGCCCTAATTTCCTCGTTTACTTGTGGTTCAACGGTCTTTGCGTCTTTGTTAATGGTGTATCCACCTCCCGTGAAATGTAACATGAAGAGCGGGTGTAACTCACCCGCTCTAAGCACCACAGCAAAGACTGCGCACTATTAACCTGCCGATACGTCGACGAGGTGAGAAGCGGATGGCTCCTGCTTTGTTCTCGTCGATTATACTTTGACGCAAGCACGGCTGTCAAGCGCTAGAAATTACTCATCTTTTCTTCTACAGCCTCGACCTTGCCCTGCATCGTGGCATCCTTGTCGCGGCGGTCGTCGATTTTTATCTGCGTCGAGACGCGGAGGGCACCATGTGCAAAGGGCACTTCGTGCATTTCTTGGATGACTGCTAGAATCTCGGCAAGCTCGCCTTCAATGATAGTGCCCATAGGGGTGAGCTGCCACTTGAGACTCGTCTTGGCTCGCAGCACGGTGTGGCACGCCGCCACATAGGGGCTAATGCTCGTGCTTCCGGTGCCGATAGGCGTAATCGAGACGTGTACTATGGCCATGGTGCACTGCTCCTTTACTTTTTGTCCTTGATTTGCTGGGTGAGGCTCGCAATAACCTCGGCGAGGGGCGATGCCCCACGGTCGCCGCCTTCGCGGGTGCGCACGGCGACGGTGCCGTCCACAATTTCTTTGTCGCCGATAACGAGCATATAGGGCACCTTCTGCATCTGGGCTTCGCGAATCTTAAAGCCGATTTTTTCGTTCCTGGCGTCAAGCTCAGCGCGAACTCCGGCTTCCTCTAGCTCCGCGACTACCTTCTCGGCATACTCGCGCGCGCGGTCGGTAATGGGTAGCACAATAGCCTGTACCGGCGACAGCCATAGTGGAAACGCGCCGGCGAAGTGCTCGATCAGCATAGCGATAAACCGCTCGATGGCGCCATAGAGCACGCGGTGGATAACGACGGGGCGATGCTTTTCGCCGTCCTCGCCGATATAGTGGAGATCGAATTTTTCGGGCATTTGGAAGTCTAGCTGAATGGTCGCGCACTGCCAGCTGCGCCCGATACTGTCCTCGATGTGAAAGTCAATCTTGGGCCCATAGAACGCGCCGTCGCCGGGGTTCAGCTTGTAGTTGATCGCCTTGGCTTTGAGCACGTTCTCCAGCGCGGTCTCCGCGATATTCCAAACCGCGATGTCGCCCATGGCTTTTTCTGGGCGGGTAGAAAGCTCGACTCTGTACTTTAGGTCAAAGACGGTGTAGAACTTGTGGACTAAAGCGATGACTCGCGCGACTTCGGCTTCGATTTGGTCGGGCGTCATAAAGATATGGGAGTCGTCCTGCGTAAACGCCCTCACGCGCGCCATCCCATGCAAAGCTCCGGATATTTCGTGACGATGCACTAAGCCTAATTCGCAGTAGCGCAGCGGCAAATCCTTGTAGCTGTGGAAGCCATGGCGATACACCAGCATGGAGCCCGGGCAGTTCATGGGCTTTACGGCAAAGTCCTGCTCGTCAATCTTGGTGAAATACATGTTCTCGCGGTAGTGGGCCCAGTGACCAGAGCGTTCCCACAGGACACGGTTCAGGATAATCGGCGTGCGAATCTCTTGGTAACCCGCCTTGCGGTGCTCTTTGCGCCAGAAGTCCTCAAGTTCGTTGCGGATAATCATGCCCTTAGGGTGATAGAACGGGAACCCCGGGCCTTCTTCTTGGATGCTAAACAAATCCAGCTCTTTGCCTAATTTGCGGTGGTCACGCTTCTTGGCTTCCTCGAGGCGGTGCAAATAAGCGTCGAGGTCTGCCTGCTTAAAGAAAGCTGTGCCGTAGATGCGCTGCAACATCGGTCGTTTCTCGTCCCCACGCCAGTAAGCCCCAGCGATAGAAAGTAGCTTAAAGCTCTTGACATAGCCTGTATCCGGAAGATGTGGACCGGCGCAGAGGTCGAGGAAATCGTCGTGCTTGTAGTAAGTTAGTTCGGCATCGACGGGCAAATCCTCGATGAGCTCGACTTTGAACACCTCGTTTTGGCGACGAAACATCTCGATAGCCTCGGTGCGTTCGATGGTGTAGCGTTTAAGCGGGCTCTTTTGTGCGACGATTTTCTGTATTTCGCCCTCAATGCGTTCTAGGTCTTCTGGCTTAAACGTTTCCGCAACAGCAAAGTCGTAATAGAATCCGTCTTTGATGCTTGGGCCGATGCCAAGTTTAGCGTCGGGAAACAGGCGAATGACTGCTTGAGCCATAACATGCGCGGCGGTGTGCCGCAACACGTCTAGAGCTTCCGGCGCATCGGGCGTCAAGATACTCACATGTGCGTCGGCCGGCAGCTCACGCGAGAGATCCACCACTTGGTTGTTCACCTTAGCTGCCACCGCCTCTTTCGCTAGGCGCGGGCTGATGGCTGCAGCCAGATCACGCGCGGTTGAACCATGCGGCAATTCGCGGCGCGCACCGTCGCTAAGAAAAACATTGATTACTGACATTTCGTTTCCTCCTCGATTTGAAATGGGGTAAAGCAAAAACTCCCCGTGCCACTGCCTTAGCAGGGACGAGGAATATTTCCCGCGGTTCCACCCTTGTTGATCTGTGAATTCCACGCAACATTGAAATTCACGGACCCAACTCAAACGCTTAACGCGCGCACACGGCGAACCTCATCGGCCGCAGCTCCGGAGGCGGTAGACCCAACGCACACTTAAAGGGCTTTCAGCCCGTGAATTTCGCTAAACACCGAAATTCACATGGCCCTTCTCTCTGGCGAGGCTTCAGCGCTAGTCTTCCTCCGTCACAGCTTTAGAAAACTATATCGCATCCGGACATCCACGTCAATGGGCGGGTTGGCTAGCGTCGGCCGACCAATAGATGCCGGGTAAGTTTTTGCTGAGCGACTAGCATAGTGCCACCAAAAGCAAACGCCAACGCTGCAGCCAGCGCAAAGGGCGCTTGCACCGAACCCGCGTACATCCAACCTGCGGTGTAGGGCGCCAGTGCGGTTGCGAATCCGGTGGCGAGGTTGTACATCGCAAAACTCATGCCAAGCGTAGTTTCATCCACAGCTCCGCTAATTAAGGCCGTCATCAGCGACATCATCGCATTGGTTCCGCCACGCACAAAAAAGACTATGGCCAAGACAGGCAGCGACGGGTACAAGAGCTGGACTACGTAAGAGGCGGCAAAAACAAGTAGGCATCCGCCCAATACCCGCCAAGTGCCAATGCTGTCCGCTAGCCGGCCAAGCAGGGGAGCAAGCAGAGCACCGCCAACCGCCGCACCCGAACCAAGCAGTCCTATGCTTAGCAAGCTCAGCCGCGCCACATCCTGCAGGTAGGGAGTATTGAAGTTAAACGGCAAGAACATTATGTACCAGATGCACACAAATACAAGGACGAGGAGCCAAAAACGCTTGGGATATAAACGGGGGTCAAGGCGCAACGGTGCCTTTGCTGTGCACTCTGTGGGAGGATTTGGCGATAACTTAAGCAGGATGCAAGTCGACAAAAAATAAAAGAACAGGCTAGCCGCGAATGTAGCGCGCATTGACCATTGTTCTGCCAAAAACCCCCCTAGGGTGGGGGCGAAAATCATGCCCACCGAAAACGCGGAGTGTACAGTGGCAAAGACGAAGCTGCGCTCACTAGGTAGACTGCGCGATGTCATATAGGACTGCATGGCATTGGTGCTAAACATAGAGAAATTGATAAGAAAGTAACCAGGGATCAGCCACATCCAGTGTGGCGCAAAGGCAAAGATTAAGGGCGCCGGGACACACATCGCCCAACCAAAGAGCATGAGGCGCCTGCGTTCGTAGCGGTCGGTCCATATGCCGCCCGGCACCGCGGCCACAGCACCTATGCCCATGGCAATGGCCCCAAGTAGACCCAGTTCTACTGCACTAGCTCCCAGCTCACGAATATAGGCGGGCATAATAACGCTATAGAGGCCGGTGCCCACAGCAAAGAACAAAAGCGAAAAATAGATGATTACTAGGTCTTTAGGTAACTTAAATGGCATGCGCCACCCTCCCGTCCCGCTACTCTACGCTACCACAAGGCCAGACATGATACAACCCGTTCCTTTCTTTAATAGGCAAATATGCCTTTCAGACATTCCTGCTTCCCCCACC
>QLUB01000149.1 GCA_018725205.1 candidate division NPL-UPA2 bacterium | reverse complement strand
TCACCAACCAGATGCGGCGCGATTTTAACGACCCTTTGACTGAGGGCGCGTTACGACAGATGTCGGCCATCGGCTTAAGTACCGGGCACCATGCCGAACGCGGCAGGCTGCACTTAGATGTAAACAGGCTCAGAACCGAGCTGGAGCGCGACCCGAATGCGGTGCAAGTGCTTTTCCAAGGCGTAGCGGGGCGCATGCGCACTTCGCTAGATACAGGCGTACGCGAAATTAACTCCCAAGCAGGCAGCTCCGGCAGCTTTATCCTCGCTGACAGTAGCGTCATTGGGCAGCAAATGCAGCGCCTAAATCAGCGCATCGACCGCGAAAACGACCGCATCGCCCGCGTTGAAGACCGTCTGTGGCGCCAGTTTACCTCGCTCGAGCGCGCCATGGAGCGCATGAACAGCCAGAGCGCGTGGCTCGCGCAGCAATTTACCCCGCGACAACGGTAATAAACAAAGGAGGACCCCACTATGGCCATGCCTAATCCTTACCTTCAGTATCAAGAGCAAAGCATTTTCACTGCCTCGCAACCGGACCTCACGCTGATGCTATATAATGGTTGCATTAAGTTTTTGCACCGCGCGGAGCTAGCTATGCAGAGGCAGGATGTCCCTAGCGCAAACGACGCTTTGCTGCGTGCGCAAGACATCATTCTTGAATTTATGACCACTTTAGACATGGAGCATGAAATTTCGCATCAGCTGATGGCCCTGTACGAATACTTGCGTCGCCGCATGATTGAGGCCAATATCCGTAAGGACGCGACAATTGTAAGAGAGTGCCTCGACATGGCAACAGAACTGCGCGATACGTGGGCGAAGGCGGTGAAGTTAAGCCGTGGACAGGTGGGGTGAACCTAGAGATTTTGCTGCTCTCCTCGCTCTTTTGGAGAGCAAGCGCCGGCTAGTGGTGCGGTTGTTGGCGCTAACAGCTGACATCGGGAAGGTGCTCGAGGGTGAGGACTTCGACAAGCTTGACGATCTCCTAGCAGAACGACAGCAGTGCATGAGCAGTCTCGATATCCTAAACGCCAAGATTGACATGACCTACCTCGAAGTACGACCTTCTCTGTCTGCGGACGGGGGCAGGATTTTCGGCATGGGGGAAGGCGAAATCAGCAGCCTGATGCAGACATTACTTGACGAGGACCGACGAGTTCACATCGCTATGCAGGCTGCCATACAGACAGTTAAGCAAAAGTCAGACGAGTTGATGGTACAAAAGCGAGGGCTTACGGCCTACAGCGAGTCGCAGCAGGCACAGAGCGGGCTGCTCGTGAGCGAGAAGAAATAGGAGGTGACCACAGGTGAAAGTGCAAGGAACCGAACCCGTCGTGCTGACTAAAGTCGTGGATATGGCTGCGCGGCGCGAAGTGAGGGATACGCAGCGCTCAACCATTGATATGAACCTAGACGCTCGCCGCGATTCGGCCCACGCGCGGCAAGACCTAGTCTCGACAGGCGAGGCGCAGACTTATGACGAAGCGCTTACGCGCATTAACGCCACCATGCAGGCGCTTAACATTCGTCTCAAGTTCGAGAAGCACGAGTCGTCGGGGGAGTACATGGTACGCGTCATCAATCAAGAAAGCAACGAAGTAATCCGCGAGATTCCGCCGGAACGCACACTAGATATGGTTGCCCACCTGCAACGCTTCATCGGCATCATTCTAGACGAGAGAGTCTAAGCTTTTTGGAAGAAATCCGCAGTCTTTTGCTGCGGATTGATTTTTTTGCAGGATTTTTAGCGAGAGCTGTCGAAACGTGACTGAAGACGTCAAACAAGGAGGTGGGCCATGCGAGTTAGTGTCATCGACCTTCTCTCACGCGCCATGGATGCTGCGACGCTCAGGCAGCGAGTCGTGGCCAACAATGTCGCCAACGCGAATACCCCTGGCTTTAAGCGTAGTTTCGTTTCCTTTGAGGAGCACGTACGCGACGCAATTGCTCGGCGTAACGTCACATCAGCAAGTTTGCAGCCTCGCGTACATACTGACAAGAGCACTGCGTTGCGCGAGGACGGCAATAATGTGAGTGTCGATCATGAAATGGTGCTAATGGCTGCTAATGCCATTCAGTTTCAGGCATTATCGCAGCAGCTTAGCGACCGCTTTTCCATGTACCGCTACGTCATTAATGAGGGGAGGCGATAATTGATGAAAGTCTTTTCCACCATGGCCATCAGCGCATCGGCACTCACTGCCGAGAAGCTGCGCATTGACGTCGTGGCGCAGAACGTAGCTAACATGAACACTACACGTACGCCTGAAGGCGGCCCCTATCAGCGCCGCCGTGTCGTTTTTTCGGAGCTCTTGACCGACGCCTCTAGGCATCGTTTTGTGCGCCTGCCAAACAGAGGCGCGCGCCAAGGGGTCAAAGTTGCTGCTGTGCTCGCTGACGAGAGACCGCCTCGGCTAGTCCATGACCCTGATCACCCGGACGCTAACGCGGAGGGGATGGTGGCCTTGCCGGACATCAACATTGTCAATGAGATGGTCGACTTAATGACAGCTTCCCGCGCTTATGAAACCAACGTACAGGTGCTTAATGTCACGAAGTCGATGGCCCTTAGGGCGCTAGAAATTGGCAGGGGGTAGGTTAATGTGATTAAGACACTCCCGCCCGTTACCCCACTCGCTCCCCTCCCACCCGCAACCAAGGCCCCCGCCGCTGACAGCTCACAGAGCTTCTCCACGCAGTTAAGTGATGCCTTGGCACAAGTTAATGAGCTGCAGCTAAAAGCGGATGAGCTAGCCAAGCAGCTTGCTCTAGGCGAAATACAAGACGTGCATCAGGTTACGGTGGCTATGGCGCAGGCGCAGTTGTCCCTTCAGCTTGCCGTGCAGGTGCGCAACAAGATGGTTGAGGCCTATCAAGAGATAGCCCGTATGCAGGTCTAGGGGTGAGATGAATGCAGAGCTCTAATCAAATCGCCGCTTGGTGGGGAGCGCAGGACCCGCGTCGCCGCTCTCTCGTAGCCGTGTCGACTGTGGCACTTGTGGTTGTTCTGGTGTCTGTTGCCTATTACGCTACGCGCGTCGAATATGCTCCGCTCTTCTCTGATCTTGACGCTGAGCAGGCTAGTTCCATCGTCGAGGCTTTGCGGCAAAAGAACGTCCAGTATCGCCTGTCTGACGGGGGTACTACAGTGCTTGTGCCGAGCAGTCAGCTGTACGACGTGCGCATTCGCGTAGCCGGCGAAGGGCTGTACAACAGCGGTGTGGGTTTCGAGCTGTTTGACCAAGTGAGGCTAGGCATTACCGATTTTGAGCGCAGGCTCAACTACCAGCGTGCCTTGCAGGAAGAACTGCGGCGTACGATTACCCACTATCCGGCCATCGAACAGGCGCGCGTTCAT
>QLUB01000148.1 GCA_018725205.1 candidate division NPL-UPA2 bacterium | reverse complement strand
TAGGGCAGCAATTTAACAACAAGCAAACCGGCAACAAAAAGGTATCCCTCGCCGACTTGATTGTGCTTGGTGGCAGCGTGGGCATAGAGCAAGCAGCCAAGAATGCCGGTCGCAATGTGGTAGTGCCCTTTATCCCGGGGCGCACCGATGCCACCGACGAGCAGACCGAAATACACACTTTCTCTGTCCTCGAACCGAAAGCAGATGGGTTCCGCAACTACCTTAAAGCCAAATTCTCTGTAACGGCAGAGGAGTTGCTTATCGACCGCGCCCAACTATTGACCTTGACTGCGCCGGAAATGACCGTCTTGCTCGCCGGTATGCGCGTATTAAATGTCAACTACGCAGAGTCTCAGCACGGCGTCTTGACCAAGCGTCCCGGGACACTTACGAATGACTTTTTTGTGAATTTACTCGATATGAACACCGCCTGGAAGCCGGCAGCGGACAACGGAGATGTGTTCGAGGGTCGTGATCGCATGACGGGCGAACTTAAGTGGACGGGCACGCGCGTTGATCTCGTCTTCGGTTCAAACTCCCAACTCCGGGCCATCGCCGAGGTCTATGCCTGTGCCAATTCAGAGGACAAATTCACCCAGGACTTCATTTCCGCCTGGACTAAGGTGATGAACGCCGACCGTTTCGAGCTTCTCTAGAAAATAGGCGCACGGCGCGGGTGAGCCACTCGGGCGCAACACCTGTACGTGCTCTGCAGCACCGTTGCCATCGTTGAGCACAAGAAAAAACCCCGGTATCGCTACCGGGGTTTTTTGTGCTAACGTTATCTCTTCCAGAATGGCGGCTTGCGCCTGCTGAGCTGCTGATACTCCAGCCGCATAACATCCCCTCTTCTGCCGTATAGAGATGGCCCATATACTACTTGAATTCGCTCGCTGTTGTTGTTACCAACAGTGTCGCCATCTGCAATGACTGCTCCATTCTCAAGAATATACTCGGCTATATCGTAGAGGCGCGTCCACAATTTCTCGGCCGGCTCCGGTACATCCGTCGCCTCGAGCTCCAGATGCCCTAGCGCTTCCATCCCGTTGGTGAAGCCGCTGACCTTGCCCTGCGCATCTATGCCGGTCTGAAAGTCGATCCAAATGTACAGCGGCAATGCCTCTGACATCACCTTCAAGGTGGTGTCAAGGAATATCTGTGCAGGGACTAGCAGCGTGGCGTTTAACCAGAACACCCCCAAGGCTTGCTCACTACAGGCAGACAAAATACACGCACAGACCTGAGTCAGAAATTGCGCCTTTTCAATTGGTCCACCCTGAGTCTGCACCGTAACAACCATATGGTCCGCATGATTACGCAGGTCAGATAGCGCTTCGGGCCATAAAAGACTTGCTTTACAGATCGGCTCAAGGTCTGGCCATGGTATGGGTGCCCCCATCGTCATGGCCACGATATCATACTCGCCAACAGACAGCGATAACTGATCGGCATGCGTCCCTATCGATATCGGCTTCGGCAGCAGCGGCCACATAGCTGCGAATTCCTCCTCCAAGCGTGCTGCCGTCAATGTGATACCGGTACGCAGCGGAATCATGGCGGCAAAGAAACCCATATTCATCCCTCCTAAAATGTTTTTGTCAGTTGAACATTTTCCCGAATTCTAACCCCAGTGCTAAATCAGTCCCTGTCAATGTGGACAAAAGGAGCTTTCCCTTATCCTGTGGCGCGGAGCTGCGAAGTGCAGTTCGCTTCGTGTGCGGCATTATTGCCACACCGGTAGGATTCGGGCCGGGCGTGGGAGAACTATGTGTCATAAAACGTTGCGGAGGTGCAGAATGGGCAAAGACAGTTGGCTTGATAATGCCTCATTACTTGATTTACAGGAAGCGATGCAAACGGGAGAACTCACTGCGGAGCAGCTTACGGCCCGTTGCCTAAGGCGTATCGCGGACCACAACAAGGGCGGCGCCGGTATCAATGCGGTGCTCGAAGTTACTCCCGATGCCCTGCATACCGCTTTAAACAGAAGGGACTGTCCCTTTTGTCCTGCACCCTAAAAGCGCTTGTGCGGGCCGATAAGCGCGGACGGGTCAAACCCTAAGCTAGGCCCCTTAAAGGGCGGTCCGTGGCGATGCGCTCGGCCGCAGTATAGCATGGCATACTCCGGACAGAAGCTGTAACAGCGCAAACAAAGTACGCACCGCCCTACGGTGCGGATTATGTCATGCTCGACAAGGAGATTGTCGGCGGGACAAAGCCGCACGCAGAGGGCACAGCGTGTACAGCGCGCCGGGTCCGGTGCTAAGGCGTCGCGGAACTGGTGCAGATGACGGCGATAGGGGACGCGTTGCAAGAGCCCGGCCACAGTCGAAAGCGTATTAAATCCACGATAGAATGGCCGGCCCAGTGCTATGTGTGCGGCCAGCCGTTGTACGCGAAACGCCGAATGCCGCAGGTACTTTGCTTTGGCCAGAGGCGCGTCGGTGTGTAAGGGCCAGGGCAGAACCGGCACGGAGACGTTGCTTGGCATATGAAAGTGTTCTCCCCACCTCACCTCGAACCCTCGCGCTCTCAGCATAGAGGCACCTAAGCTGGCTCCGTCCCCCGACCACAGCCACTGCGTGCAAAATACAAACGCGGTCTTAACGGGGCGCACTCCGACTTCAGCGATAAAGCGCTGCATAGGAAGAGGTAGGTCGGAACCGTATATGGGGTAGCCAAATCCGACTAGGTCTGACGCGGCGACTAACTCCGCAGCGCATCCCGCCGCAATCTGCTCAATGGAGTACGCGCTGGCCTCAATGTGCCGCTGGCTAAGCGCGGCGGCTAGCTCGTTGGCTACCCACCATGTATTCCCCGTTCCTGAAAAGTAGAAGATGCTAGCCTTCGGCATTAGTAGACCCCATTTCTTCGCACTTCCTACCAAGACCTGGTTGGCTAGTTCAAGAATTTGTGCCTGTGAAAAGCACCCTCTTTAACACAACTAGATGGCGGAATGCCACAATATAATCCCTATTTTATCGCGATTATTTCTATATTTCAAGAAAATACCAGCCGCCCTTGTTCTAAAGCAAGCTGGACAGGGCGAGGCCACCGAAAAAACAAGTGCATCATCCCTCTCGTGAGTAAAAGCAACATCGTAGTAGCATGAGCTACCATGACCTTTAAGGGTTTCATACAAAGACGAGTGGCTCACTTGTACCATGACAGTGGCTCATTTTCACCGTGACGCTGGCTCATATACGACCGTGATGGCGGCTCTCCGGAACCGCAGTATGCAAAACCCGTCATTGGTTCTCCGAGTAAAAGGGCAAGGATGGTATTAAGGATGGTATTATTGTAAGACACCAAGCAGCAGCACGCTAAATATTAAAACATCTTGCAGGAAATGAATAATTAAAGCCCATCCAATTCCTT
>QLUB01000147.1 GCA_018725205.1 candidate division NPL-UPA2 bacterium | reverse complement strand
CCGAGTTTCATAAACACCGAATCGTCTTCTGGCACGATGAGGACAGCGAGTTGTTTCGCGCCGACCTCGTTTCAGTCCAGATGGATGAACTATTTGTCGAGCCGACCTCAGCTATGCGCAAGACCATGAAGTTGTATGCCAATTTTCTTGACAACAAGGACCGCAAGGCGAGACTGCGCAGAATTGGCAAGTCATACCAAAGCCCGCTGGGCCTGCATATTGACATGATGGCAGTGCTGTGTGGATTGAACGGCGGCTCAGCTCAGGACGTGATCATTGTCGTGCTGTCGCAGGCTTGGGAAAAAAAATAACGCCCCGCTTGTCGATATTGAGAAATTCGGCAATATCGAGGCGTTCTGGCAGTTGGTGCAAAAGTACACCGGCTACGTCAATACGGACGACCGACCGCTATCTGACCTTGCCGCGCATATTTTAATCACAGCCCTGTCACAGTCGATGCCTGTTTCCGCATTGCGCGGTTTGGAGCAGTTTGTTAATGACTCCAGTAAGGTACACTGCTACCAGCTGGCCCATGAATGGCAGCGCAGCGGCGACAGCGCGGGTCTAGTCGATATTTGCCGCCATGTCGAGCGCGAACTTCGTCTTGTCGACCGTTTTGACAGGGTAGAGATAAGCATGCTGCTAAAAAGCGACACGTTCCCTGCAATCAATGAGCGCATTTTGAAGCGCTTCTACGCCGATTGAGGAGATATTGCGTAATGCACTAGAAGAGAGCCACCTATGAACCTGCATCACGGCAAAAGTGGGCAGTAAGGCAGGCTAACTTAAAGACCTATTAGGGACCTGTAGTTTTATAGAACTTAGAAGTAGTACGGTCTAAGTGAAAGTTGAGGTGGAGATGGTGAAGCGCATCGCCTATGTAGACCTCGAAATCCACAGCAAGAAAAAGACGGTCTTGGATATTGGGGCGACTGACGATAGCGGCGCCGAGCTGCACTCAAAGTCTCTGCCAGCGCTTAAACAATTTCTCGTGGCACACGACTATATTTGTGGCCACAATATATTGGATCACGACTTGGTATATATGCGCGAGGCGCTGGCGGAAAGCACTATGTTGCGCTGGAACGCCATCGACACGCTGTACTTGTCGCCCCTGATGTTTCCGAAGAAGCCATACCACAGCCTAGGCAAAGACGAAAAGCTTATGACAGGGGAGCTGAACAATCCCTTAGCAGACGCTAAAAAGACCAGAGAGCTATTGCAAGATGAAATTTTGGCATTTCACCGTTTAGATAACGCACTGCAGCAAATTTACTATCAGCTCTTAGGCACACGCAAAGAGTTTCGTGCCTTCTTTAGTTTCGTGGATTACTACGCAAACGTGCCGGATACTGTCGGCCTTATTCAGGCGCGTTTTGCCGGGCTGGTGTGTGAGTGCGCCGATTGGGCTAAGCTGATGGCCACCGAACCGGTGGCGTTGGTCTATGCCCTTGCCGTCATTGACACCCGTGACCGTGCCTCTATCATGCCGCGGTGGGTGGTAAAGAACTTTCCGCAGGTCGAAGCCATTATGTATCAGCTCAGAAACAGGCGGTGCCTAAAGGGCTGTGCCTACTGCGATGAGTTCATAGATGCACACAAGGCACTAAAAAACTACTTCGGGTTTGACGATTTTCGCAAGTTTGGGGACGAACCACTGCAAGAGAACGCTGTCAAAGCCGCCATTGCTGACAAGTCTATCCTTGTCGTATTCCCCACCGGCGGGGGGAAAAGTGCTACTTTCCAGGTGCCGGCCTTGATGGCGGGGCAAAACGTGCGCGGACTGACCGTAATTATCTCGCCGTTACAGTCCTTAATGAAGGATCAAATCGACAACTTAGAAAAGATCGGGATTACCGATGCGGTGGCTATCAACGGGTTGCTTGACCCCATTGAGAGGGCCAATGCGCTGGAGCGCGTAGAAGATGGCTCGGCGGCGATACTCTATATTTCGCCCGAGTCTTTGCGGTCGCGCACCATCAAGCGGATGCTTTTGGCCCGAACAATTGCCAGGTTTGTCATTGACGAAGCGCACTGTTTTTCGGCGTGGGGACAGGACTTTAGGGTGGATTACCTCTATATCGGGGAGTTTATTAAAGAACTGCAGGCAGCAAAGCAGCTGGTGGACGGCATCCCGGTATCGTGTTTTACCGCAACCGCTAAGCAAAAGGTAGTAGAAGATATTTGTGCGTATTTTAGAGACAAGCTAGGCTTAGGACTCGTGCTCTTTACCACGGACGCGCCTCGCAAAAATCTGACTTTCCGCGTGTTGGAACGAGAAGGCGATGAAGCCAAATATAAGACCTTGCGCAACTTAGTACAAGAAAAAAACTGCCCTGCCATTGTGTATGTTTCGCGCACGAAGACGGCCGAGGCTCTGGCGGAACGGCTGTCGCGGGACGGATTCGAGGCCTTGCCCTACCACGGCCAGATGGATGTGCGCGAAAAGTCCGCTAACCAAAACGCCTTTATGGAGGGAAGGGTGCCCACCATAGTGGCGACCTCGGCTTTTGGCATGGGTGTCGACAAAAAAGACGTAGGGTTAGTCGTCCACTACGAAATCTCGGACTCCTTGGAAAACTATGTGCAGGAAGCAGGCCGCGCCGGCAGAGACGAGAATATTACTGCCGATTGCTTTGTTTTGTATCATGAGGACGACCTCAACAAGCATTTGAACTTGCTCACTCAAACCAAAATGAGTAGCAAAGAAATCCAGCAAATTTGGCAGGCAATAAAAAAGCTCACTCGTCTGAGAAAAAAAGTCTCACAGAGCGCGCTAGAGATTGCCCGCGCTGCAGGATGGGACGAAGCCATGCATGAGCTAGAAATGCGGGTGAAAACGGCTATTGCCGCACTAGAGCAGTCCGGCTATGTTAAGCGCGGGGAGAACGTTACGCGCGTGTTTGCCGATAGCATCTTGGCCCGCAATGTTCAGGATGCTAACGAACGGATTGACGCCTATAGGGAGTTTGATGACAACGATCGTGAGACGGCCAAGCAAATTATAAAGCACCTGATATCTAGCCGCAGCAAAGGCTTAGCTACAGGTGAGGACGATGAGCCGATGGTGCAGGCCGACTACATGGCAGAAGTGCTCAGCATCAAGCTCGAAACAGTAATTAGGGTGCTGACCAGCCTGCGTGAGGCAGGGATCTTGGCAGATGCCCAAGATCTCAGCGCCTATATTCAGCGAAGCGAAAACCTGAACAAATCGTTAGATGTTCTGCTGTCGTATGCCGGCATTGAAAGATACATGGCGAGTGTGGTCGATGAATCAGAGCAATTAGTAAATCTAAAGGAGTTAAACGAAGCAGCCGCGGCCTCGGGATGTTTAGCCACAAGTACGAAGAAGATTCGTACCGTGCTTAATTTTTGGAAAATATGCAAGCTGGCGGAGTGCATTAACGCTAGCCATTCAGCCAATCATGTTCATCTCAGGGGCATCCACTCAGGCGCGCAACTGGGGCAACGCCTAGAGCGTCGCGGCGAA
>QLUB01000146.1 GCA_018725205.1 candidate division NPL-UPA2 bacterium | reverse complement strand
CAAGGCGTTGACTACCTAGCGCTAACCTGACATAAGAGCAAACGGGTGTTTGACCTCTCTGACACAATATGCTATACTGAGGTCAATGTAACGGAGGACGGTGACTTGCGATGAAGAATGGTCTCACTAAACGCCAGCTAGAAATCCTCGAATTCATCAAACATGAGGTGCGCGTCAAGGGCTACCCGCCCTCCGTGCGCGAAATTGGTTTGGCGGTGGGACTTAATTCTAGTGCCACTGTCCACAGTCACCTAGCGCGCCTCGAATCAAAGGGGTATATTCGCCGGGATCCCACGAAGCCTCGCGCGATAGAGATCTTAGACGGCGCGCCTTTTGTCTCCCCTGCCGCTTCTGCCGTGGCGCTCCCGATTGTCGGTCGCGTTACAGCGGGTGAGCCAATTCTAGCCGTGGAGAATATCGAGGAGTACTTTACCTTGGCGCCGCAGTTTGTCCCCGCAGGCGACATTTTTATGCTCACCATCCGCGGCCAATCTATGACAGGGGCTGGCATACTCGATGGAGATATGGTCTTGGTACGCAAACAAAGTGCCGCGCAGAATGGGGACGTGGTTGTTGCACTGCTCGAAGACGAGGCCACGGTAAAGACCTTTTATCGTGAGCCTAACCGCATTAGACTGCAACCGGAAAACCCCGCGATGGGCGCCATCTACTGCACGGACGTCGCCATCCTAGGCAAGGTTGTAGGACTCTACCGATTGCTATAGACCGAAAATCACAAGGGCTGCCCAACATGGGCAGCCCTTTAACGAGCCTACTTGTCCGCCTGCTCCTCGCCTAGATACAGTGCCCTCCCGGCGGCAAAGCGGGCGACCGGCACCCTGTACGGCGAGCAACTAACGTAGTCTAGCCCCAGCTCGCTGCAAAAAGCAATGCTGTTGGCTTCTCCGCCGTGCTCCCCACAAATGCCAATCTTTAGGCTCGGCTTCGCGGCACGGCCCTCAGTCATCGCTAGACGCATAAGCCTTCCTACCCCTTCCCTATCCAGCACGGCAAAAGGATTGTGGGTCAGAATGTCCTGTGCTATATATGCGGGCAGAAACTTCCCTTCTACATCGTCCCTGCTAAAACCAAATGTAGTCTGAGTGAGGTCATTGGTGCCAAAGGAGAAGAAATCGGCGTGCTTCGCGAGTTCCCCGGCAACAAGGCAGGCCCGCGGGATTTCTATCATGGTTCCGATAGGCACGGTTAACCTCTGTCCCCGGCGTTTCTCGACCATTCCCCAGGTACTCTCTACCAGTCTGCGCGTGATGATGAGCTCGCGGTGGTGACCTACGAGAGGAATCATAATCTCAGGTCTAGGATCGTAGCCCTCGCTTAGGAGGTCGAAAACTGCGTCGGCTATAGCTTCTACTTGCATAGCATAGACGCTAGGCGCTGTAATGCCGAGGCGACATCCGCGATGCCCTAACATAGGATTAGATTCGTGGAGCTGCTCTACGACGCGCAAGGCGCGTTCTGCCTTTACCCGCGCGGCATGGGTAGTAGCTTTCGCGATCTCTGCCTCCAATTCGTGCTGCGCAGGCAGAAACTCATGCAAAGGAGGGTCAAGCAGCCTAATCGTCACCGGAAAGCCATTCATGGCCTTAAGAATACCGGTGAAGTCACTGCGTTGCATGGGCAGGAGCTTCTGCAGCGCGAACTGCCGATCCTCCTCGTGCTCGGCCATAATCATGGCCTGCATAATGGGCAGCCGTTCCGTTTCCATAAACATATGTTCCGTGCGACAAAGCCCGATCCCCTTAGCACCGAAGCTCTTAGCTAGGGCGGCGTCGTGGGGATTATCAGCGTTCGCGCGGACAGCAAGTCTTGCCGCGTCATCCGCCATGCTAAGTAAGTGCGCAAATTCTCGTCCCGGCTCTGGTTCCACTAGGGGAACGGCCCCGAGAAACACTTTGCCGTTCTGACCGTCAAGTGATATGATGTCTCCTTCGACAAAACTGTGCTCTCCTATCCTCGCCGTGCGCGTGGCCAAATCAATGCGTACCGACTCCGCTCCACACACACAGGGTTTACCCATCCCACGCGCAACGACAGCCGCATGGCTGGTCATGCCCCCTCTGCTCGTGATTATGCCTTCGCTGGCGATAATCCCTTGGATGTCGTCGGGGGAAGTCTCAGGACGCAACAGAATCGTTTTGCGCTGAGCTTTTGTCAGTCTTAGAGCTCCTTCGTTGTCAAAGACGATAGCGCCGGTGGCGGCTCCCGGTGAAGCAGGCAGCCCGCGTGTTAACTCTGTTAGCGGCTGCTTGTAGTCTACCGCGCGGTGCAGCATCAGTTCAATTTGTTCGGGTGTGACGCGGAGCAATGCCTCCGGTGTAGTTATCAATCCTTCAGCTAACATTTCTACGGCTATACGGACGGCGGCAGCGGCGCTGCGTTTACCTGCTCGCGTCTGCAAAAGATAAAGTTTTCCTCGCTCAACCGTAAACTCGATGTCCTGCATGTCCCGGTAGTGAGTCTCGAGTTGGCTGGCGACTCTCAGTAACTGCCCGTACGCCTCGGGTAGGAAGTCGCCCATCACAGAAACCCGCTCGGGGGTTCTGGTGCCTGAGACCACATCTTCACCTTGCGCGGAAGCTAAGTACTCGCCAAACAGTCCCTTAGCACCCGTAGACGGGTTACGCGTGAAACAAACGCCGGTGCCGGAAGTCGAACCAAGATTCCCAAAAACCATTGCCTGTACGTTGACGGCGGTGCCTGCAGCGTCTGAGATACCGTGAAGCTTGCGGTACACCTTAGCGCGGGAATTTTGCCAGCTGTCAAACACGGCCTGCACTGCTCCCACAAGTTGCTCCCACGGCGACTCCGGGAAAGGACGCACCGAGAACCGCGCGACAATCTCACGGTACTGCTCGATCAGACGTGAAAGGTGTTCACTGCCCAATTCATGGTCATGGAATGCCCGCGCCTGTCTCTTTCTCTCCTCTAAGCAATCCGCGAAATGGTGATGCGGGACTTTGAGCACAATTTCTGCGTACTTCTCGATAAAGCGGCGATAGCAGTCTAGCGCAAAAACGGGAGACGTCAGTTGGCTTAGGCCGTGCACGACTTCGTTGTTAAGACCTAGATTTAAGACGGTGTCCATCATTCCCGGCATAGAAAACGCCGCACCAGAGCGCACCGAGACCAGCAAAGGATTTGTGGGGTTGCCAAAGGCCTTTCCAGTTTGCTCCTGCAATCTCGCCATAGCCCGCTCTAGGCCTAAAGAAATGTCATCGGCCAGTGCGCCGCGCGCGAAATATTCCATACAGGCGGCCGTAGTCACAGTAAATCCTGGGGGCACGGGTAACCCGACGCGGGTCATTTCCGCCAACCCGGCTCCCTTACCGCCAAGCAATGCACGCATGTCTTTGGTGCCTTCCTCAAAGAAAACGATTTTCTTCTCTTGCATCCTCAGGCCTCCTGTTCTTAGCTCAACTGATTTACATCAATACAGGCAAAGCGTGAGCTAGCGCTACCCTAATGTGCGAGTAGCT
>QLUB01000145.1 GCA_018725205.1 candidate division NPL-UPA2 bacterium | reverse complement strand
GGCTTGCTTGGCCGGAGAAAAACGAGGAGGCACAGGCGGCATATGAGGCAAAGCTAAGCCGGCAAGCCGCCATGGCAGTACATGCCGCTGCCTGGGTGAAAGCATTGCGGCCGGAGGATGTTGACTACCTAAAAAAACGCGGCTTTACGGAGGACTTTATCAGGGAACATGGCTTCGGCTACTGTGCGGAGAAGCGGCCGCAAATTTGCGAAGTGGACACGGCAACGGCGCGGGAACTTGGCTTGCTTACCGGCACGGACTGGTATATGCCTGCCGGACGCTTGGCCATACCATTCAGGCAGTATGGCAGACTTGAGCAAGTGGCGTTCCATAAGTCAGGGGTTAAGCCAAAATACTTATACCCTGCTGACTGGGCAAAGCCGCTGCTGGTGTCAGCGAAGCAGGGGGAATTGCCGTTCCTCTGCGAGGGTGTGTTTGACTACTACAGTCTGCTGCAGGCAGGCTTGCCGGCCATGTGCGGCCTTGGCATACAGCTAAGCAAAGAACAAAAAGCGGCCTTGGCGAACGTCGCACAGTTTTATATCTGCTTTGACGGCGATGTTCGGGGACGCGAGGCGGCGCAGAAACTAGCGCGGGAATTCTACCCGGCGGCGAGGATGGTTAACCTGCCTGACGGTAAGGACGTAAACGACTTGTTGCAGGAGCAGGACGTTGACGCGTTCGGGGCTTATATGCATGAGGCAGCAGAACAAGCGCAGGACTATTTAGGTATGCAGCTTGACAAGTTGAGCGGCGAACCAAGTGACGCACAAGCGCGACAGGAGGCAATAGCTTATATTGCTAGGCTGACAAGCGACACTGAGCGGGACTTGAAACTTGAACGGCTGGCAAAGTTGCTTAAGCCGCTAGGTATTGGCAAGGCGGCCATTCGGACGGAGGTTGAAAAGGCAAGAAAAACAGAACAGGCTATGGACGGAGAAGCAGCGGATGACGGAGCAGACAAGCTAAACCAAGCGCAAATGCTTATTGCTTTAGCTGCCGGTGTTGAGCTTTTCCATACGCCGGACAATACAGGGTATGCTTCTTTTCTTGTGGACGGACATAAAGAGACATGGCCGCTGCGGTCGGGCGGCTTCCGGCGGTGGTTGGTGAAACAGTTTTTTGCGGCACAGGACAAGCCGCCAAGCACACAAGCGTTGCAGGACACGTTAGCCGTTCTGGAGGCACAGGCACACTATGACGCTCCCGAACTGCCTGTTTTTGTGCGGCTTGCTGAAGCTGATGGCAAAGTTTATATCGACATGTGCAACGCGGCTTGGGAAGCGGTGGAGGTTACGCAGCACGGCTGGAACATTGTCAGTGAATACCCTGTCAAATTCCGGCGGACAAATGGGATGCTGCCGCTGCCGCTGCCGGTGCAGGGCGGGACAATAGCAGACTTGCGCCGTTTCGTAAATATAGGCGGCCAAGAGGACTGGTGTCTGCTGGTGGCGTGGATGATTACCGCACTACGGCCAAGTGGGCCGTATCCCGTGCTAAACCTGCACGGTGAGCAAGGCAGCGCAAAAACTACCGCCGTCAGGGTGCTGCGCTCACTGCTTGATCCGGCGGTTGCGCCGATGCGTTCTGCGCCACGCGACGAGCGCGACTTAGCTATAGCGGCTTGTAACGCTTGGCTTGTCGCCTATGACAACCTAAGCGGCCTGCCGGCATGGCTATCAGACGCGCTTTGCCGCGTTTCTACCGGCGGCGGCTTTGCTACGCGAACGCTGTATAGTGATGATGAGGAGAGCATTTTTGACTATATGCGGCCGGTGGTAATTAACGGCATTGACGAGGTGATCACACGACACGATCTGCTTGATCGCAGCTTGCTTATGACGCTGCCGGTAATACCCGAAGCGGAACGACAGGATGAAGCTGCGTTCTGGGCAGCGTTTGAGCGGGCGCGGCCGCTCATTCTAGGCGCGTTACTGGACGCGGTGGCTGCCGGCTTGCGCAATATAGCAGGCATACGGTTAGCCGCACTGCCGCGAATGGCTGACTTCGCCAAGTGGGTGGCGGCTTGTGAACCGGCGTTGCCATGGGCAGCAGGCACGTTCTCGGCCGCGTATGCCGGTAAGCGGGCCGAAGCCGTAGAAACTGCGCTTGAGGCTGACGCGGTGGCGGTGGCGGTTGCTGCACTGCTTGCAGGGCGGGCGAATGCTTGGGAGGGCACGGCTACGGAGCTATTGGCCGCGCTCGAGGCGAATATAACCGAACATACCGCACGTTCAAAGTCATGGCCAAAGTCTGCGCGAGGACTTGGCAACAGGCTGCGGCGGGCAGCAACATTCCTGCGACATGCAGGCGTTGAGGTGGAGTTTGCGCGGGAAGGGAAAGTAAGCCGACGGCTTATTAGAATAGGTATGCATTCTATCGTCGGCAACGTCGGCAACGTCGGCAACGTCCAAGAAACCTATACACCACAAGAGTTTGTGGGGCAGACGCAAACGCCGACGCAAACTGACTGCCGACGCAACACATCGTCCGCAAACATTTTTGCGTCTGCCGAAGAAGCTAATGAGGGTAACGGTTCGGACGAAGCAGACGAAGCAGACGCAAAAAAACAGGACTTTTCTAACTTGAAAAGAGGGAGTATCTGATGCGTATGATCAGGGAACTTGAGCGGCACGGCTATCGTTTCTGGCTGCACTGCGGCACGATTCAATTTGAGTGTAACGGCAAGCCTGATCCGGACATAGTCATGCCGCTGCTGGCTGAGTTGAAAGCCAACAAAGCCGAGGCTATTAGCTATTTGCAGTTGGTTGAATACCTTCGCCGGCAGTTTGTCGCTCATGGCATTGCTAGCTTTCACAGCGGCCGCCTGAGTGAGGCCGTCTATATCCTCCAGGACTATGACAGTCTGGCTGCGCTGCCGGCCGGCTGCCTGGCGTTCACGCTGGTTGAGCTGCGGAACATGGCGGCACAGGCATACACAGACGTTGAGTTGCTTGAGGTGGCACAGGCGAAGCGGGACATATTGGCCGCACACAAGGTATGGTTAGGCAAGCGTGGAGACGGAGGACTTGCTGCGGCACTGCAGGTGTTCCCTGATGCTGATGTTCTGCCAGCGCAGCGGACTACTGCCGAACTGGTGGAAAAATGCAGGCAAGCTATGGCAGCGGTTTGAGGGTATTGACGCGGGAGACATTGAACTTTCAAGTGGAAGCAGAGGCAGGGCACAAGGACAGACCTTGTGGAAACTTTTCCACAAGGTGAGCACGGGAGACACTGCACAAACGTGCGTGACGGCGCAATAAAAAAGGCACACGCGGGGAACACTTTCAAACCCGCAAATTTGCGGATTTGCAGCACGGTTAAGGGAGGAGGTTGAGGACATGCCGCCGGCACACTGATTGAGGAAACGGAGCGGATGGAGGCTAAGCGGCGGCAGGCTTGCGGACAGGGTGGAACTTTGCTTAAGGAAACATTTCCGGAAGCAAAATGTAAAAGGTTGAGCAAGTATTGGTATTGTTTGTGCAGGGTGAGCTTGATGCAATGGCATTGTTATGACGGGGGGTATTTCCAAACTCAGGCTACCCTCATACCCTCCCCTAAGCTTTCTTCGCGAAAAACCGAAATTCA
>QLUB01000144.1 GCA_018725205.1 candidate division NPL-UPA2 bacterium | reverse complement strand
AAGCTGATTCAAGTAATAATCTCGCCGCTTCATCGAACCGCCTCCTCGCTAAGGCTAATTATACCCTCGTCGCCGTCAAAGGCCAACAAGTTCCTTTGGCCGAAACTTCGTTTCGGCCAAAGGAATTCTAGCCTGTGTGTTGAAAGTTAGGAGTAGAAATACAACTTGGAAGGGGTCAGTGTTTTGGAGCAACGCTACATAGACGACGAAATCACCTTAGATCTCCGGCAAATCTTTGATATTTTGCGCAAGTACCTAGCGCTAATTCTCCTTGTACCACTCTTAGCCTCCTGCGTGGCAGGCATTGCCGTCTTCTTCGTCATCGAGCCGGTCTATCGCGCAGAAACCACTTTGCTCGTGCGCAACCAAACCGCCCCGCTGATAACGCACGCCGATCTCCTCGCTGCCCGCCAGCTGGTGCGCACCTACCGCGAGATAGCCCGCAGCCGCATCGTGGCCGAAGAGGTCATCACCAGCCTCAGGCTCGACCTCTCCGCCCAAGCAGTGCGCGATATGGTCGACGTCACCCTGCGGGGAGACACCGAAATAATCGCCATCACCGTAGAAAACACCGACCCCCGCTTCGCCTCACGCCTAGCTAACGCTGTGGCCGCCTCGTTTCAAAGCAACACCCTGCGCATCATGGAAGTCGAGAACATCACCGTAGTAGACACCGCCGTGGTCCCCCAAATCCCCGTTAGGCCGCGCAAAATGCTCACCGTCGTCCTAGCAGGCTTTGTCGGCGCCATGGCGGGGCTGGGGCTCGCCTTTGTACTAGCCTACCTAGACAACACCGTCAAAACACCCGAAGACATCCACGAGCGTTTGGGGCTACCGTTGCTCGGCGTCGTGCCTGTGTTTAAGACGCAAGACTTTACGAAAGAGACAGCGAGGGCGTAGCAGCAATGAAGGGAAAAATGAAGAACTACAGGCTGATCACCGACAATCTGTCCTCCCGCGTGGCAGAATCCTACCGAGTTGTGCGTACCAACATCCAGTTCGCCTCGCTAGAAACCCAAGTTAAGACTATTCTTGTCACCAGCGCCGCCCCGGGTGAAGGCAAATCGACTACAACGGCTAACTTAGCTATAGCCTTTGCCCAAACCGGCAGCAAAGTAGTACTTATCGATTCCGACCTCCGCCGCCCCACCTTGCACAAGATCTTTAGGCTTAGCAACCCAGTCGGCCTCACCAATTTGCTGACGCAAAGCGTCGCCCCCGAAATAGCCCTGCGCGATGTCGGTGTGCCTAACTTGCGCGTAATTACCTCCGGCCCCATTCCGCCAAACCCAGCCGAAGTGCTTGGCTCTTCCCGCATGCGCGACCTCATCAATAACCTTAAACAGTCATTTGACTATATCTTGCTCGACAGTTCCCCGACACTCGCCGTAGCCGACTCGGCCATTCTGTCCGCTGTTGTTGACGGCATCATCTTAGTGGTAGCCGTGGCCGAGGTTTCGTTAGACAAAGTCCGCAAGGCCAAGGCCCAGCTTGAAGGCGTTAACGCCAAAATCCTAGGTGTCGTGCTAACGGCCTCGAGAGCGACTCGCGCGAGGACTACTATTACTACTACGGGGGACCGAGGTGAGGTTTTTCGTTGTCAGGCAAGTTTAAATACCAGCTGCTCCTGGCAGGCGGCGATGCTGTCGCCTTGGTGTTCTCGGGCCTTATCGGCCTGTACCTGCGCTTTGAAGGCCCTCCCCCGCAAAACTTCCCCGCCGTGTGGTTGCGCTATATGATAGTCGCCGTGCCTCTGTACCTAGTGGTGTACTATTACTTTGGGCTATACCGCAGGCTGTGGCGCTACGCCTCAGTTGAGGACCTTGTGCTCATAAGCGGCGCGGTCTCAGTGGCCACTGCGGGTCTGTTTGCCCTACGCGTAGTCCACCCCGCCACCGGCTTCCCGCGCAGCGTCATTATGATGACTTGGCTGATCAACATCGCCGCCGTGGGGGGCATGCGCTTTGCGCTCCGCTGTGGTACTGGTCTGCTAGCGAGGCAAAACGGCCACCGCACCAAACGCGCGTTGATCATTGGCGCGGGCGACGCAGGGCGCATCTTAGTTTCCGAAATAACCAGGCACAGCGAGCTAGATTACCGCCCCATAGGCTTCCTAGACGACGACGCCTCTAAAGTTGGCCTAATCATGTGCGGCCTGTCGGTGCTCGGTACCACTGCCTTGCTCGAGGAAATAGTCAAATCGCAATCCGTCGACCAAGTGATTATCGCCATGCCCTCTGCCCTCCTTAGTAAAACGCGCGACCTCACGACACGCTGCGGCGCGCTTGGCATTAAGCCCCTAATTATGCCGGGCCTCTACAGCAGTCTTAACGAGGACGTCAAAGTCACGCTGCGCGAGGTGCAAATAGAAGACCTGCTTCAGCGCCCTGAGATAAAGCTCGACTGCGCGGGCATATCCGGGCGTCTCTGCGGCAGGACAGTGCTTATTACCGGCGCCGGCGGTTCCATAGGCGCCGAGCTGGCGCGCCAAGTCGCAACCTATGCCCCCGCACAGCTCTTGCTCCTCGGCCGCGGCGAAAACAGCATCTACCACATCCACCGCGAGCTCGCGCCGCAGTTCCCCGCGCTCCCCATCACCCCCCTCATAGCCGACATCCAAGATGCCGAGCGCATAAACTACATTTTCGACACCTACCGCCCCGCAGTCGTGTTCCATGCCGCCGCCCACAAGCATGTGCCCTTGATGGAGGCTAACCCCACCGAAGCCATTAAAAACAACGTCCTCGGCACGCACACCCTAGCCCAGGCCGCCGCGCGTACCAAAACAGAGCGTTTTGTGCTTGTGTCTACCGACAAGGCCGTCAACCCCACCAGCGTGATGGGCGCCACCAAGCGCATCGCCGAGCTCGTCACCCAGAGCTTTAACGGCTCCAGCCAAACCAAGTTCATGGCCGTGCGCTTTGGCAACGTCCTCGGTAGCCGCGGGAGCGTCATCCCCCTGTTTAAAGAGCAAATAGCCAAGGGCGGTCCCGTTACCGTCACCCACCCCCAGACGACGCGCTATTTTATGACCATCTCCGAAGCCGTAAGCCTTATCATCCAAGCAGGCGCCATCGGCCAAGGCGGGGAAGTCTTTGTGCTAGACATGGGCCACCCCGTCAAAATACTCGACCTCGCCCGCGACCTTATCTCCCTCTCGGGCCTAAAGCCCTACGACGACATAGACATAACCTTTACCGGCCTCCGCCCCGGGGAAAAGCTGTATGAGGAGCTGCTGATCGCCGAGGAAGGCGCCCTCGCCACCATGCATAAGCAGATACTCGTAGTTAGGCAAGCCCCCCTGTCCCCCGCCGCCCGAGCTAGTTGCCTAGAAACACTGTCCGTCCTCGCACGTGGTTGCGAAGCGCACGAAGTCCTGGCGCTCGTCGCCCATGAAAGCAAAAAGTATCTGGCCGAAGTGGCGGCGAGTACATCATAATCGTCATCCAAGGTGAGCTTGACGGAGTCACGGCGAATATCTTTGGCGTGGTGCTTACTGTACTGAGCATGACACGTATGCCCAAGTGACATTCCTCAGGAAGGGAAGTTATGGAGAATGGGCGATAAAAGCAAAATTTACCTCTCATCACCGCACATGAGTGATGAAGGATACGAAAAGCAGTATGTC
>QLUB01000143.1 GCA_018725205.1 candidate division NPL-UPA2 bacterium | reverse complement strand
TCATGGATGAGTTGCACGCTTTTAAAACTAACAAGCAGGAGGAACTATTCTTCGCGCTGGTGACAGCTACACAGAAGCGTGAGGATTCCATTACGCTTATAATCACGACAGCCGGTGCGAGTAAAGCATCCCTACTCGGTGAGAAATACGATGCCATGATCAAAATGCACAAGCTAGAATACAGTGCTGATGGCTGTATGGTAATCGGCAAAAACGAAGACGCAGGCAGCCTCCTCATCTGGATAGCCGCTCCTGATGCTGCCGATGCGTCTGATCGTGCAATTTGGCGAGCCTGCAATCCTGCAACGTGGCTGCCGATGTCAGAGATAGAACGTCTTGCTTCCGAGGTGCCGGAATCCGTTTTTCGGCGGCTCGTACTCAACCAGTGGGTGCTTGGTGCGGATGCCGCGATCCAACCCGGCAGCTGGGACGCATGCTGCAACCCGGAGGAAGCATACATCGAAGATGGTGCCGACGTATGGGCGGCCGTGGATGTTGGCGAGAAGCGAGACACAAGCGCGATCGTCCTCGTCTCCCCGACGCAGTCAGGCAAGCTGCGGACAGCGGCCACGATCTACAACCCTGCGAGAGAAAATGTCAAAACTTTACTGCCGCTGGTTGAGTCGGAAATACGCAGGGTGGCAGGTAAATATACCCTGCGCGGTGTTGGCTTTGACCCGTGGCAGTTTCGCCGGTCGGCGGAGTTGCTAACCGCAGATGGTATTCGCATGATCGAAGTGCCACAAGTCGAAAAACACATGGTGCCTGCAAGCCAGGGGCTACATGACTATATCGAGCAGCAGAAACTTGTCCACAACGGCAATCTGATCTTCCGGCAGCATGTGCTCGCTGCGGAAGCAAAACAAACAAGCCGTGGCTCGTGGAGGTTGGCAAAACCGTTGCAGTCACATGGACGTAGGACAGACGAGTCACAAAAAGTAGACGCGGCTATCGCACTAGCCATGGCGATCGCTGCCTACTCGCAAGACGAAACCGCAGGAGGTGGACTATGGGCGAGTCGGTGGTAACGCGCATCCTATCTGCGTTGGGCTACGAGCGGCGCAGCGCCATCATGGACGATTTGCTTGCAGGCCGCAGGTCCGGCGCTATATCACCATCGGGGGTGCCGGTTAGCTCCGCGCTTGTGGCGGGCATCCCTGCGGTGCATGCCGCCGTGACATTCGCCGCAGAATCTGTTGCAAGCTTGCCGATGCGCATTTGGCGCGGCGAGGGTCCGGCTAGAGAGCGGGTGACCGGTGCTTGGCAATCGCGGCTTTTTCGAGGCAGTCCAAATCCGGTGCAAGACGCTTTCAGCTTTTGGGAGACAGTCCAGTCAAGTCTTGATTTCCGCAGCAACGCCTATGTCTGGAAGTCCAAAGACGCGGCCGGCAGAGTAGTGCAATTGTGGGCATTACATCCGGACCAGGTGTCGTCGTCCTCAGACGGCACATTCGACGTTTTGTTCAATGGTGTCGGGGTAACGCCTGACGAAGTAAAGCGTTACGGCAGCGTCAAAGTGGACAGATCAACCATACTACATATCCGTGGACGCGGCGGGATGGGGCGATTAGTGTCGCCTTCGCCGATCTCGCTCTTCCGCACAGCGCTCGGCATAATTGCCGCCAAGCAACAGTACGAAGCGACGATCTACAGGCATGGCGCAGCCGGTGGACTTGTGGTAAGCTTCCCTGCAGGGATTACGAAACCACAAGCCGACCAGTGGCGAGAAAGCTTTGACAGCGACCATGCAGGAGTGTATAATGCAGGCAAGACAAAAGTCGTGGGGTACGGCGCGACAGTAACCGCTATGGGGCTGACCCAAAAAGACGCGGAATTTGTCGATGCAATGGCCCTCTCCGTGGCTGATGTCTCCCGCATTTTTCGGGTGCCGGCATGGTTTCTCGGTATTGATGCCAAAACCGACCGACCGGTCTCGCCAGAGCACGAGCAAGACCGCTGGATGCGACACGGGCTTGTGCCAAGGCTACACAGGATAGAGGCTGCTATCAATGCTGATGTTGACCTTTTCGGCGCGGCAGAGATATACGCGGCATTCGACACCGCCGGCATGATCCGTGGCGATTTAGCCACGGAAGCAGAGATTAGCTTGAAGAAAGTACAAAGCGGGCAGTGGTTACTAGACGAAGCGCGGGCAAAAGACGGCCTGCCACCGTTGCCTGATGGTCTAGGCAAAATACCACATCCTGTACCGGTTGGTGGGTCACCATATGGCGTCCCGCTGCCAGCGAAAAAGGAGGATTCCGATGAATGACCTAAATGCAGAGCAGGTGCGTGCTCTTTTCACGCCGGAAGTGCGCACGCTAGCTGTACCGCTTGGCGACCTTGAGTGGCGCGAATCCAGCTCCGGTGACGGATCGCGCATACTTACAGGCTACGCGGCAGTGTATGAGCAGGAGGCGACGCTGTACACCGGCACCTACTTTACCCTCAGGGAGCGGATAACCACTGGCGCATTTAACAGCGTGCTGACCAAAAATCCTGACGTACACCTCACCATCGGCCATGATATGACTAAAGCCATCGCCCGGACAGGTATCTCCGGCATTGGCGGGCTGGAGTTGCAAAGCGACGCTCATGGCTTGCGCGTCTACGCACGGCTAAACTCACACGATCCTGATGTCCAGTCCTTGGCGGCCAAAATGGACCTGAAAATCATGGATCAAATGTCATTCTCTTTTCGCGTTTTACCCGCCGGACAAAAGTTTGAAGTTACCACCGACGAGCATGGACACGAAACCGAACTCCGGATTATCACTGAAATCTCGGAGCTTTTTGATGTGTGCATTTGCGCGAAAGGCGCATATACGCAGACTGAAGCGTCCCTGCGGACGCTTTTGGCAAATATTACCGGGGGCGCGGAAACGGTCCCCGGGAAGCAGACGGGGCGCTCGAAAGAGGTGCCGTCTGACGGTGTTGGCGCAGCAGTAACGCTGGTCGACCACCAACGTTACGCCTTACTAATGCGAGCCGGGATGGCCGCAAACAAATTTAAGAAGGAGAATCAAAGTCATGAGTGAATTGAGAAAACAGTATAATGCCGCCTGTGAGGCGGTGCAAGCTGCAGCTAGTGCGATCGAAAAAGCGGATGCTTCCGCCGACTTGCCTGTACTGCGCAAAACCCTCGACGCTGCTGTTGCCGAAGCAACACGCTGCCAACACAATCTAGATGTCTCGCAGGTACGAGCACAATTCAAGCCGCTTGCTAGCAAGCCGGCCGATCCGACAAAGCTCGGCATGAGCGATAAAGACCTGCGCGGGTACAGCCTTGTCCGTGCCATCAGGGCCGCTGCTTCAGGCGACTGGAGCCAGGCAGAATTGGAGCGAGAAGCTAGTGATGAGATCGCGAAACGGTTAGGCCGGTCTCCACAGGGCTTTTTCGTGCCAATGGATGTACAGGTTGAACAGCGCATCCTGACGAAAGGTGTTGCGACCGAGGGCGGATTTACTGTTGCCACAGAGCTGCGGCCGGAAAACTTCATCGACATGCTGCGCAACCGGATGGTCGTTCGACAAGCAGGTGCTACCGTCCTGGCCGACTTGGATGGGGATTTGGCGATCTCGCGCCAAACAGGTGGTGCAACCGCTTTTTGGGTGGCCGAAGCTGCTGCTCCAGCC
>QLUB01000142.1 GCA_018725205.1 candidate division NPL-UPA2 bacterium | reverse complement strand
TGTATAAGGAAACCGAAAATTTCCCGCGGGGCGAGCAATTCGGCATTGTGAGCCAAGTTAGAAGGGACCGGGGGAGCGACCTTGAGATATTGCGGTTCCTTGCTATTGCGAGGGCCTCCTTAATTGAAGTTCGCTACCTAGCCCTCTTGTGCCAAGACCTAGGCTACTGGCAAGCCGACGTTTATCTAACAATTGATCAGGATTTAGACGATGTCGCCTCAATGATCAGCAAAATGGGTGCAGCCGTCAGGAAGACGATACGCGAGCAGCGAGCGGATCCCGCCGGCCCCAAAAAGCGGAAAGCGGAAAGCGGAAAGCCACCCAAGGAGGTGCCTCCACATGAGTAAACTCATCCTCACCGCCGCTTTAGTCGGCGCGGAAGTAACACGCGCGCAAACCCCCTACATACCCCTTACGCCTGCGGAGATTGCCGAGGAAGCGTATCGGTGCCACCAGGCAGGGGCGTCGATAGTCCATATCCATGTGCGCGATAAAGACGGCAACCCTTCGCAGGACAAAGAGATTTTTCGCGAGACGCTGCGCTTGATCCGCGAGCGATGCGACATTATCGTGCAGATATCTACAGGCGGGGCAGTGACCGCGACAGTGGAGGAGCGCGTTGCACCCATTGCCCTTAGGCCCGAGATGGCGACGCTGACAACGGGCACCTGTAATTTCGGCGACGATGTGTTTATGAACTCGCCCCAATATGTGGAGCGCATAGCGAAGGCCCTGCAGGAGAACGGCGTCAAGCCCGAGGTCGAGGTTTTCGAAGTAGGCATGATTCAAAACGCCCTTAATCTCGTGAAAAAGGGGTTGCTCAGTGAGCCAGTGCACTTTGACCTCGTCCTCGGCGTGCCGGGGGCGATACCGGGGACGGCGAAGAACCTGCTTCATCTAGTGGAAAGCCTGCCGCCGGGTGCTACTTGGACTGTGGCGGGCATCGGGCGCGCCGAACTCCCCTTAGCCGTCATGGCCATCGTCCTGGGCGGGCATGTGCGCGTTGGCTTTGAGGACAATATCTATTACGCTAAGGGCGTTTTGGCCAAGAGCAACGCCGAGCTCGTGGCGCGCGTAGTGCGCATAGCGCGCGAGTGCCAAAGGGAAATCGCGACGCCGGATGAGGCTAGGGAGATGTTTGGGATTTGCCGCCGGCCGCCAGCCGCCAGGCACCAGGAGGGATAGAAGGGCAGGAAGTTTTGAAGGACTACAGGTGTGGCAGAAGGCGCATGCTTTTGTACTGGAAGTGTACAAGGTGACGACGAGGTTCCCACGTACGGACGATACCTGTATATCCCGGGCTTCATGTGGTGAATTGGAGTATTTGCTACTCCTCGCCAAGGATCTAGAATTCATCTCGGACGCCGATTTTCAGCGCTTAAATGCCGATATTAGAACCATTGGCAAAATGCTAAACGGCCTCGTTAAATCGCTCGACGCTCACAGGCCACTCGCTCCTGCGGCTGGCGGCCGGGGGCTGGCGGCAGGAGGCAAACCTACGAGGAGGATGAACATCAGTGAAAAACAAGATAACTAGCGCCAGCGAAGCGCTCGCCACCCTACAAGACGGCATGACGGTAATGATTGGCGGGTTTCTCTGCGTAGGCACGCCCGAAGGATTAGTGGACGAGGTGCTCCAGAAGGGCATAAGGGAGCTAACGGTCATCGGCAATGACACGGGCTTTCCGGATAAAGGCATAGGTAGGTTAATTGTAGCGAAGCGCGTCAAAAAAGCCGTGGCCTCACATATCGGCACGAACCCCGAGACGGGGCGGCAGATGCATGCCGGTGAAACAGAGGTGGTGCTTGTGCCGCAGGGTACGTTGGCCGAGCAGGTGCGCGCGGCGGGCGCGGGCTTAGGCGGCGTGCTTACCCCCACCGGTGTCGGCACAGTGGTAGAAGAAGGCAAGCAAAAGCTCATTATTGACGGGCGTGAGTTTTTGCTCGAGCAGCCGCTCGCCGCCGACTTTGCGCTGATTAAAGCGCATAAGGCGGACGAAAAAGGAAACCTCGTTTATCGCCGCGCCGCGCGCAATTTTAACCCGCTGATGGCCATGGCGGCCAAAGTGGTTGTCGCCGAAGTAGAGGAAATCGTCCCCGTCGGTGCCATCGACCCCGACGAAGTCATGACGCCGGGGCTGTTTATCACGCATATTGTTAGGGCCTGAGCGGCGATCCGCTATCCGCTATCCGCTATCCGCCATGTGCCATGTGCTACGTGCTAAGTGCTAAGTGCCACGTGCTAAGTGCCGCTTCTCACAAGCGGAAAGCCCCCCCACTTCACTAACACAAAGGAGGTCTCCCATGAGCAAAGACATTAAACGCGAGCGCATCGCTAAGCGTGTAGGGATGGAACTCGCAGACGGCATGGTAGTTAACCTAGGCATCGGTATGCCGACGCTGGTCGCTAATTACTTGCCTGCAGGCGCAGATGTGCTCTTTCAATCCGAGAATGGGTTTGTGGGGTTGGGGCCGGTGCCGGAGACGGGGACGGAGGACCGTGACACGACTAACGCCGGCGGACAGCCGGTAACCATCATGCCGGGCGGCGCCTGCTTTGACAGCGCCATGTCGTTTGCTATTATCCGCGGCGGGCACGTAGATGTGACGGTGCTCGGGGCGCTAGAGGTAGACGCACACGGCAATCTCGCTAACTGGATGGTGCCCGGCAAAATTGTGCCCGGCATGGGCGGGGCCATGGACCTAACCGTCGGCGCACGCAAAGTTATTGTGGCCATGGAACACACGGCTAAGGGTGCACCGAAAATCTTGCCGGAGTGCACTCTGCCGCTGACGGCTAAAGGGCAGGTGGACCTAATCGTCACCGATATGGCTGTCATTCGGGTGACGCCCGCAGGCTTGGTGCTTCAGGAAATCGCGCCGGATACTACGATAGAAGCTGTGGTGGCAGCGACGGGGGCTAAGCTTACAATCAGGGATGTATCCGTAATGCCTTACTAAGGGGGAATTAACGCGATGAAATTCTTTCTCGATACCGCAAACATCGACGAGATTCGCCGCGCAGTGAAGCTCGGCGTCATTGCCGGCATAACCACAAACCCTACGCTGATTGCCAAGGAAGGCAAAGAGTTTTTCCCGACCATTAAGGAGATATGTGCCCTTTGTCCGGGACCCGTCAGCGCCGAGGCCATTAGCCTTGACGCGGAAGGCATGCTGCGGGAAGCGCGGGAGCTTGCCGCGCTCGCCCCTAATGTGGTGGTGAAGATACCCATGACCGAGGCAGGCCTAGAAGCAGTTTCTACCCTAGCTAAAGAAGGCATTAAGACTAACGTTACGCTTGTTTTCACCGCCAACCAGGCTTTGCTCGCCGCCCGCGCCGGCGCCACGTTTGTTTCGCCGTTTGTGGGGCGCCTAGACGACATATCGACTCCCGGCATGCAGGTCGTGCGAGATATGGCGGATATCTTCGCCATCCACAATCTGCCCACCGAGATTATTGCCGCCTCCGTCCGCCACCCGCAGCACGTGCACGAGGCCGCCCTCGCCGGAGCGCATATCGCCACCGTGCCCGCGAGCGTAATCAGTCAGATGATAAAACATCCGCTGACGACGAGCGGAATAGAGCGGTTTTTGGCGGATTGGCGCACCGCTACGAAGTAGCGGGGGAGCGGAGAGATTGGTTGACGGGGGACGGTTGACGGTTGACGGTTGACGGTTGACGGTTGACGGGGGACGGGGGA
>QLUB01000141.1 GCA_018725205.1 candidate division NPL-UPA2 bacterium | reverse complement strand
GCACTCTGCAGCGTAACTCCTGCCGCAGGCGCAATCGTCACTTGCCCCGCACCAAGTTGCTTGACTAGAATCTGCGTCCCGATACGGAATGGTACTGTTGCCGCAGCAGGCACAGTTAGGGTCAGAGCTGTTGCGCTATTCATCGTGATAAGCACCCCGTCCGCGTCAGATAACGCCAGCGTGTAACTTGCTGTCCGTGCGTTGATTGCCAGCGGTGTGACTACCGGAGTGCTTGCCGGCCCTGGCGTGTAAAAGCTAGGATGCCTGCCGGTCCAATCCGCCTCGATTGTCACAGCGTCAATAAATACGTCTGCCGTTCCGCCGTTCTCAAACCGCAACCTGACAGGCCCCCCTGCGACCGGGGGCACTGCTGCAAATGTGCGAAATCCGTTATACCAATCTACCGCCCCAGGCAGCGTCAGGACATGCGGCGAAGTGGTGGGGACCCGCGTATCCCTAGCGGCAACAACATCCCACCGCCAAAGAGGCACCGCTGCCGCGCCTTGCAAAACTGATACCCGCACCGGCCCGCCTTTAAGCCGGCACGATATGCGCGTCTCATGCGCCGGCCACCAGGCAGGATTCGGCAAACCCGGTGCTACCTGCTCTGCAAATTGTCCCGGCGCAAGACGCAGGCTAACGGTAGAATCAAACCGACTGTCCGGCGACGAAACACCAGTGGTAGTCCAGCTTGCGGGCCGCATGTCCGAGCCGAAAACCTCAAAGCCAGAATTTCGGCACACGTTCGGATAAAATTTGATAAATTCAGGATTCAACCCATGCGCGTCCGCGCCAAGGATTGGGTCCTCTAGCATGACATCATCGCTAACTTTTTGAATCGCCGCCCCCATCCGGCTTAAAAAGTCTGCCAAATCAGGCTGTGCAGTGGCGATTTCAATTTCACTACTTTCCGGTGTTGCCACGTTGTAGCGCAGTTTCACAACACGCGCCTGGACACTGATGCCAGCATCCTCATCAAAGACGTTCACGACATCTCCAAGTTGGACAGACACTTCAGCAGAACCAGGTAAGGTAGAGACATCTAATATGCCGCAAGCATAACTAATTTTCGGTGTATGCATGGCCGTAAAAACCGCCTGGGCATAAGCTAGCAGTTCCGCTGGATCACCAAACTCCTCTGCAGTCAGCACGCCGGAAGGTGGTGGGACATGGGGGCTAGCTATCTCAATGAACGGTATGCCGCCGTTAGCTGCCGCGATAGTTATGCCTTTGCGCCCGCGTGGATACAGGCGGTGGATGGTATCAACAAAGCTATTTTCCATCTCCAACGAACGCAAGTTCTTGCCGCGCAGGAAAAAAAGTCCACGGTTCGTGCCACCTGCCGGGACGAATGAGATGCGCCGTTCGCGTGTGTCCCAGGTAATTTCGGCGTTAAAAATACGCTCAACTTCACGCAAGCACTCCAGGCGGTTTGCACCTCCCGCCCAACGCACATTGCGCCGATGGTGGACGGTGATAAGCCCGATATGCCAGTGGCTGCCAGGCAGTAACCAGGTTAGAATTTCACCGACGGTCACGCCTATCCACTCCCGTGCTGGTAGCTCCGGCATTTTAGCCAGGTCATACCACCGCGCCCAGGCTTCCACGTCAAGCACGCGCAAGCCTTCGGCAGTTTCGCTGTTGCGTGTGATTGTGACGCGATAGATACGTCCTGCCATATCTATCAACGTGCCTACAGTAAGTTCTGCCGGCACAGGAAACGGGACTTTGAACGTCAGCTTATCCTCGCCAACCAACGTTTCGTTGACGAAAATCTCATGTGCTGCATGGAGCACAGCCACCGGCCGCAAGCTGGCATCCACAAGCACCGGCTGCGCATGTGCAAGTATAGCAAACCATGGCGCGGGTGCGGGTGCCGCGTTATAGCGTATGGTTGTATTATAGCGTCTGCCGGTGTTGTACATGGGCCACCTCCCTATACTACTACCTCCGAGCCAAATAGACTGAAGCTAAAATCCGCGCTTGATGCATGCACAGTGACGATGTCAGTTGCAGCCAATGTCAACCCCAGGGTTACAGCAAAGGTAGTACTAGCCGCTAACGATGCACCAAAGTAGAGGTAGTGTAATGCCGCAATCGCAGCACCTGCAGGACGAACAGCTATGCGGAAAGTTCCTGCTGCGGTCCCTCGATTACAGACCACTAGCGAGCTTACCACTGTTGCCCTAGCAGCCGGTACAGTGTATACGTTTACGTCCGTAGCCGCTGCTGGAGCGGCTTGACCTAAAACTCTCAAAATTTCTGACATATTTTCCTAGCCTCCCATCAACATGAAACTTCGGGCGTATCTATGAGAACTGGTTGCGGCATGGGCATCTATCTGCCCCCTGGTGGCAATATCAGCCGCTACTGCACCATCTACAACTTGTGCACGTCCTGCGGCGTCGCGCATAACAATCCTACTCGCGGTAGGTGCAGAAACTGCGCTGTGCGCAGTGGTGAGAGCGGCGTGAGTATCAACTCGTGTTAGAGTGATAACGCCAGGGACATCGGCAGTTGCTAACTCAAGGTTTCGCGAAGACAACTCCGAAAACCATATGTTGCTCCAACGGATGCTATTATTCGGACTAATTCCACCTGTGTAGTTATTCAAAAACACCAGCCGGACGAAGCTAGTCCCAAAAGGGAAAAGGTTTATCGCCACGCTCCCTGTGGTGTCCCAGCCGCCTATAAAACCTTCACCTCTCGTCCACGTATTCGGAATGAATGTACCGGAAAAGACTATATATTTGAACGTACTCCCTGATGTGTTATTTCGTATTGCCGAACCCGCTGGTAGCATGGGTCCTGGCCAAGGCGCACGTAAAGTAATAGTGTTTCCGCTAATGCCCCCTGCCGCCCAAACACCGTTAGGGATGAAGTCGCTAAAATTAGCGGACGTGAGCCTACTGTAGGTAAAGTTTGGATACGTAAACCCCCGAGAGTTAGTATACCCATACCATATAAAATTCCTCTGATGTCCGTCTCCCGCGTTCTGCCACCCTGCTGCACTCGTTAAGCTAACAGTTGTAGCACCCGGGTTTAGTGCGGCAGCTAGAGTGGTATCTGTGGCCCCCAAGAACCGCGCATAGTGGAAAGGTTCGATGCTAAGGCCATCAATGTCAAATGGCGCTATACCTGCGTACTGTCTGTTTAACGGATTGAAGTTTGCGCCGCCGGTTTCTCCTGACTGCGCCCAAACAACCATCCGATAAAACCTTTCACCGTCAACAGGCATAAGTTCATCGCTAAATTTTCGACCATGCGCACCCGAGTGCAGGAACGAGCCAGCTCCACCATGAGTTTCAGTCTGACTAAAAATATATGTGCTGAAATTATAATTATTGCCCATCAGACCTGAACCATTAGTTATCAGATTTTGTAGCCTGGATTGCGTATAGTCCGTCGTAGTGAGAAATCCCGAACTTGCGGTTGGATATGCGTTAGTTGACATCGCAACTCCTGCGGCATCACGCATCATAATGCTACTAGCGATAGGAGCGGAGACTGCACTGTGAGCAGTGGTAAGAGCGGCATGCGCATCCACCTGTCCCCTGGTGGCAATGTCTGCCGCTACCGCTCCGTCTACAACTTGCGCCCGTCCTGCGGCATCGCGCATGATAATTCGGCTAGCAGCGGCTACTGAAGCCGCAGCATGTGCCGCAGTCACTCCGGCGTGAGTATCCACTTTCGCCTGTGCGCCGGCTACACTTTCTACAGTGCTCGCACCTACTCCATGAGTGCCTGTGGTCAGTGTGGCATGTGTATCTACCTGCCCCCGTGT
>QLUB01000140.1 GCA_018725205.1 candidate division NPL-UPA2 bacterium | reverse complement strand
CGTCAAAAAGTTCTGCTATTTCAGTGATGATCCGGAGTTCGGTCTCATGGCCATGTTCATCTGTGGCAGTTTCATACTTTTGGCCGGTAGCGGAAACGCGGAAAGAGAATGACATTTGGTCCATGATTCTGAGATCCATTTTGGCCGCCAAAGACTGGACATCAGGATCATGTGAGTTCAGCCGTGCATAGACGCGCAAGCCGTGAGCATCACTCCGCAGTTCCAAACCGCCAATGCCGGAGATACCCGTCCGTGCGATAGCTTTCGTCATGTCGTGGCCGATGGTGAGGTGCACGTCAGGATTTTTGGTCAGCACACTGTTAAAAGCTCCGAGGGTTATCCTCTCCTTGAGGGTAAAGTAGGAGCCGGTGTACAGCGTCGCCTCCTGCTCATACACTGCCGCATAGCCTGTAAGCACCCGCGACCCGTCACCTGAGCTAGAGCTGCGCCACTCGAGATCGCCAAGCGGGACAACTACCGTGCGAACTTCCGGCATGAAAAGCACACGCACCTGTTCTGCACTTAGGTTAGTCATCGGAATCCTCCTTTTTTGCTGGCAGCGGGACGCCATACGGTGAACCGCCAACCGGGACAGGGTGAGGTATCTTGCCTAGACCGTCAGGCAGCGGTGGCAAGCCGTCTTTTGCCCGCGCCTCGTCCAGTAGCCACTGGCCGGATTGCACTTTTTTCAAGCTAATCTCCGCTTCCGTCGCCAGATCCCCCCGGATCATGCCGGCGGTGTCAAATGCCGCGTATATCTCAGCCGCACCGAAAAGGTCCACATCGGCGTTAATGGCCGCCTCGATCCGGTGCAGCCGTGGCACAAGCCCGTGCCGCATCCAGCGATCTTGCTCATGCTCCGGTGAAACCGGCCGATCGGTTTTGGCATCGATACCCAAGAACCAAGCCGGTACACGGAAAATGCGGGAGACATCCATCACAGAAAGCGCCATGGCTTCGACAAACTCCGCGTCTTTCTGCGTCAAGCCCATGGCGGCCACTGTTGCACCGCCGCCCACGACTTTTGTCTTACCCGCATTATACACCCCAGCATGGTCACTGTCAAAATTTTCCCGCCACTGATCTGCCTGTGTTTTTGTAATACCGGCAGGGAAACTTACCACAAGTCCGCCGGCAGCGCCATGCCGGTAGATCGTCGCTTCGTATTGTTGCTTAGCAGCGATTATACCAAGCGACGTGCGAAAAAGTGAGATCGGTGACGGAGGTACTAGCCTCCCTAGCCCGCCGCGTCCACGGATATGTAGTAGGGTTGATCTGTCCACACTGACACTATTGTATCGCCGCGCCTCGGTTGGGATCACCCCGACACCGCCGAACTGAACATCGTAGGTGCCATCTGAGGACGGTGAAACTTGGTCTGGATGTAGCGCCCACATCTGCACAACCCAGCCGTTATCTGCCTTGGTTTTCCAGATGTAGGCATTGCTGCGAAAATCTAGGCTGGATTGTACAGTCTCCCAAAAGCTAAATGCATCTTGCACGGGATTTGGACTACCGCGGAATAGCCGTGATTGCCACGCGCCTGCTACACGCTGTTTAGTAGGCCCCTCACCCTGCCAAATCCGCATCGGCAAACTTGCGACTGATTCTGCAGCAAATGTCACTGCGGCATGCACAGCGGGTATGCCCGCGACCAGCGCGGCATTGACTGGTACGCCTGATGGTGAGACGGCGCCCGCCCTGCGTCCCGCGAGGATGTCGTCCGTTATGGTGCTGCGCCGCTCGTATCCCAACGCGGACATGATCCGTACTACCACTGACTCGCCCATAGGTCACCTCCTGCCACCTCATCATACGTGTAAGCAGCGATCGCCATAGCAAGTGCGATTGCCGCGTCTACTTTCTGCAATTCGTCTGTCCGGCGGCCGTGCGCCTGCAAGGGCTTTGCCAACCGCCACGACCCACGGCTTGTCTGTTTTGCCTCTGCCGCGAGGATGTGCTGCCGGAAAGTCATGTCACCATTGTGGACAAGTTTCTGCTGCTCGATGTAATCATGTAGTCCCTGGCTCGCGGGTACCATATGCTTCTCGACCTGTGGCACTTCGATCATGCGAATGCCGTCGGCGGCTAACAGCTCCGCTGACCGGCGAAACTGCCAGGGGTCGAAGCCAACACCACGCAGGAGGTATGTGCTTGCCAGTCGGCGCACTTCAGCTTCGACCACTGGTAGTAGTGTTCGGACATTCTCCCGCGCAGGGTTATAGATAGTCGCCGCCACCCGCAGCTTGCCTGTCGCTGTCGGGGAGACGATTACGATCGCGCTTGTGTCCCGCTTCTCGCCGATGTCCACCGCCGCCCAGACGTCGGCGTTGGCTTCGATGTGCGCTTCCTCAGGGTTGTTGCAGGCGTCCCAGCTAGCTGGTTGGATCGCAGCGTCTGCGCCGAGCACCCACTGATTGAGCACGAGCCGACGAAAAACAGATTCCGGCACCTCTGACGCCAGCCTTTCAATTTCTGACATGGGTAGCCATGTCGCAGGATTACAAGCCCGCCAGAGAGCACGGTCGGACACGTCGGCAGAATCCGGAGCAGCTATCCAGATAAGCAGGCTACCGGCGTCCTCGTTTTTACCAATGACCATACAACCGTCAGCGTTGTGCTTTAGCTTATGTGTTTTGATCATGGCATCGTATTTTTCACCGAGCAGTGATGCCTTATTTGCACCGGCTGTCGTGATCATGAGCGTAACAGATTCTTCGCGTTTTTGTGTGGCTGTCACCAGCGCAAAAAACAGCTCCTCCTGTTTGTTAGTCTTGAAAGCATGCAACTCGTCGATGATGGCGGCACTGATGGACAGTCCATGCTGCAGGTCGCCATCAGCGGAAAGTACACGCATTCGTCCGTTGTTATGTGTGCAGGCGATCGCCGATGTCCGGCTTTTCGGAAAATGCAGGAAGTCGACAAGCGGTCCACCGCGGGGCATACCGTGCGCAAACTCATGAACGATGCTGGCCTGATCGCGTGAAGCCGCCGCGCAGTAAATGTCCGGTGCATCGCTTCTAGTGATCAACTCAAAAAGTCCTATTCCTGCCGCGAGAGGTGACTTGCCGTTACCACGCGGCAGACCCAGGAGGACTGACCGCCACTTGCGCCGGCCATTGTCGTCTATCTCATACATCAGATCAACGATTTCCCTTTGCCATAGTTCGAGTACAAAAGGTTGTCCGATGGATGTGCCTTTCGTGTGGCACAGATTGCCGGCGAAAAATTCTGCTACGGCAGGACCAAGAGTCCTCATTTTTTATCACCTGGTTTATTGTCACCACCGCGCAAGACTAGCAGCTGCCCCAGCCCTGGTATATCCTTCTCTACCGTCTTGCTTTTGACCCCCATGCTGGCTAGCCGCGCTCGCGCCGTGGGGCCAATGCCTAAAATGTCGCTGCAGTGGCGGTATTCTGTTAGTGCTTCGCGCAAGATCTTAACTGCCGGATTGGCCTCGAGGATTATAAACCCCGGCTGATCCCCTTTTGCGCCACGCGTCACCGGATAAATCACGCCCACTTTGTTTATTTTCTCCTGTGCATCCATGGCCTGACCGTAATGCATCGCTGCGGTGATGATCATAGTCCTATCGGCCGCGTCCAAAATACCCGACCCCCAGAGATCATCAAGCACCATGCGAAAAGCCTTTTTCGCGTGACCGGTGAGTTCTCTCGGGCAAGCCGGCTTTCGCCTACCTCCGACAATGAGCGGCGTTTTGGCCCGCTGACGAGTGCCCAGCGTGCCGTCACGGATGTGTAGCTCGGGGGGCTTTGGTGGTCTTCCTGTTCTTGCCATTATACCCCTCTCCTCTCAGTGTATCAAAATTTTTCCCGTTTAACCCCTTTTTTTGCCAAAAAACTGCCTCGGTCGGCTGAAAAGTGATTTTTACATTTTCACGCAGAAAGG
>QLUB01000014.1 GCA_018725205.1 candidate division NPL-UPA2 bacterium | reverse complement strand
ACGGGAAAGCCAGTGGCTTCAACGACTATGGTCTTTTTCGCTCATCTCAAACTGTAAAAGTCGGGTTTTTTATGCTATAATATAGTAGTTGATTAGTAAGTAAAGCATACTTTTTGTTTTGAGGAGGACTTTTGTTTTGAACATCGCTGTAGAGAAGCTTGACGACAACAAGATGCTGTTAGAGGTCACAATCGCGGAACAGCAGGTAGAAGCGGCACTTGACGCAGCTTTCCGGAAAGCTGCTGCAAAGATTAATGTGCCGGGGTTTCGCCGCGGCAAGGTTCCCCGCCAAGTTTTTGAGGCGCGCTATGGTGTGGAGAGTTTGTACGAAGATGCCGTTGACGCTTTGCTGCCGGAGGCTTACGGAGCGGCGCTCGATGCGGCCAAGGTCGAACCCCTTGACCGTCCTGACGTAGATGTCGTGCAGTTTGCCAAAGGAAAAGAAGCCAAGTTGCGGTTTACCGTGGAACTTATGCCTGCATTTAACGTAGGGGAATATAAGGGGGTTCAAGTTACCAAGCTGGATGCCTCTGTCACCGACGCCGCTGTAGATATGGAGCTTAAGAAGCTGCAAGAGCGGCACGCCCGCTTGGTCGACGTGGCACAAACTGATGCCCAGATTGGAGACACTGTGTTTATCGACTACCGGGGTGCAATCGACGGCGTGGAATTTGCCGGGGGGACAGCGGAGCGTCAAAGTCTGGTGCTTGGCTCAGGCTCCTTTATCCCGGGGTTTGAGGGGCAGCTAATTGGTATGGGCAGAGACGAGACACGCAATATCCAGGTGGTCTTTCCGCCCGACTATCGTGCGGAGCACCTTGCAGGGAAAGAGGCTACCTTTGCCATAAAGCTGCATGAGATTAAGCGCAAGGAATTGCCTGCACTAGACGATGATTTCGCAAAGGAAATCTCAGACTTTGAGACTTTGGCTGAATTTACGGCTGATCTCTGCAGCCGACTGACGCAAGCGGCGGAGAAGAACGCAAAGACCCGACTAGAGAACGATGTCGTCGCCAAAGTAGTAGCGCAAACGTCCGTTGATGTTCCCAAAGTATTAGCGGAACGCGAGATTGACTCCATGATTGAAGATATGTCGCACAGCTTAACTAAGAGTGGCCTTGAGTTGCCGCAGTACTTACAGCGCATCGGCAGGAGTGCGGAAGAGCTAAGAGGGGAGTTTCGTGCGTCAGCCCTAGAGCGCGTCAAAACGCGCCTGGTGCTTGAAAAAATAGGCGAGATAGAGAACATATCTGTAGACGCGGGGGAACTAAACGCCTATCTGCAGTCTATGGCTGACTCAATGGGACGCAGCCTAGACGACGTGCATCGGATGCTCGTAGAGCGCGGGCAGTTCACGGCTGCGAGCGAGAGCTTGCGCACAAGTAAGACCATCGATTTTCTGGTGCAAGCAGCAAGTATTCAATAAGTGGGGGTGTTAGCGTGGGGTTGATTCCGTTTGTTGTTGAGCAAACTAGCCGCGGAGAGCGTAGTTATGACATTTTCTCTCGCTTGCTCAAGGAGCGCATTATACTCCTCGGGTCGGCGATTGACGATCATGTCGCCAATCTCATTGTAGCTCAACTGTTGCACTTAGAGGGCGAAGACCCAACCAAGGACATAGACCTGTACATTAACAGCCCGGGTGGACACATTGACGCTGGGTTGGCCATATATGACACGATGCAGTTTATCAGATCTGACGTGCGCACCATATGCATAGGCATGGCCGCAAGTATGGGTGCAGTGTTGTTATCCGCTGGTGCCAAGGGCAAGCGCATGTCGTTGCCAAATTCCCGCGTAATGATTCATCAGCCCCATGGCGGCGCGCAGGGCCAGGCCATTGACATCGAGATTCAGGCTAGAGAAATACTGCGTATGCGTGACTCTCTAAAAAAGATTCTCTCCACGCATACCGGCCAACCGAATGACAAAGTCGCTAAGGACTTTGACCGCGATTTCTGGATGACAGCAGAACAGGCCAAGGAGTATGGCATCGTGGACGAAATCTTAGTGAAGCGCAAGAAGTAGTCACTAGGGCAACCAAGGAGGTGCGACATGGCCAAGTTTGATGAACGGAACTCCGTCAAGTGCTCGTTTTGCGGCAAGACACAGGAGCAGGTTAAGAAGCTCATTGCAGGCCCGGGGGTTTACATCTGCGATGAGTGTGTTGAGCTGTGCATGGAAATCGTAGAGGAAGAGTCTCATCACGAGCAGGAAGGCGAGTTTAAGGAAATCCCCAAGCCCGCCGAAATCAAGACTTTTCTTGACCAATGGGTAATCGGCCAAGATGAAGCCAAACGTATTTTGGCGGTGGCGGTATACAACCACTATAAGCGCATTTACTCTGGGAGCAAGAGCGATGAGGTAGAGCTTACCAAGAGCAACATCGCGCTGATTGGCCCCACGGGTGTCGGTAAGACATTGCTGGCGCAGAGTCTAGCTAAGCTCTTAAACGTACCTTTCGCCATTGCCGATGCTACTTCTTTGACGGAGGCTGGCTATGTGGGTGAGGACGTAGAGAACATTCTGCTTAAGCTCATTCAGAACGCAGACTTTGACATCGAAAAGGCAGAAAAAGGCATTGTTTACATTGACGAGGTCGACAAGATTGCCCGCAAGTCCGACAACCCTTCCATTACAAGAGACGTCTCGGGTGAAGGTGTGCAGCAAGCCTTACTGAAGATCCTCGAAGGCACGGTGGCGAGCGTTCCTCCGCAGGGCGGTCGCAAACACCCCCATCAGGAATTCCTGCAGATTGACACGACCAATATCCTGTTCATCTGCGGTGGGGCCTTTGACGGGTTGGAAAAGCTTATCCAAACGCGTACTGGGAGGAAGGCCATGGGCTTTGGCGCGGAAGTTAAGGCGCGCTCGGAGACGCCCATTGGTGAGCTTCTGCGGCAAGTACTGCCCGCTGACCTGCTGAAGTATGGTCTAATCCCGGAGTTCGTCGGACGAATCCCAGTGATTGCCACTCTAGACCAGCTAGACGAGGACGCATTGGTGCGAGTGTTAACGGAGCCTAAGAATGCCTTGACTAAGCAGTACGCCAAGTTATTGGAGTACGACGGGGTAGCGCTGGAGTTTAGGGAGGAAGCCCTACGGGCGATAGCGCGTGAGGCCATCAAACGCAACACTGGTGCCCGTGGCTTGCGAGCGATTATGGAGAAAATTATGCTCGACGTCATGTACGATGCGCCTTCCCGCGGGGACATCAAGAAATGTGTGATAACCGAGGAGGCTGTGCTCAAGAATGAGCCGCCCATTCTGTTCACAGAAGGGGTCAAGTCGCGCAAGAAAAAGGAGATCACCGCTTAAGGCTAAACAATGGGACAGCTCACTGCGAAAGTGGAGCTGTCTCTTTTTCATTTTTTCCCCGCTCAAGGTGCAGACTAATCATGAGGTGAGGGCGATGAGCTTTGGCGGGCTGTTTTACGGCATTCAGCTAGTTTTTGCGGTGGTGATTGGTCTTTACTTCCTAAATTTGTTACGCGCCCAGCAGGGGACCCGTGTCGCTGTAGACAGAGAGTCGCGCAAGGAGACGGAGAAACTAGCTAAACTGCGGGAGATTTCCCTCACGGAACCACTCGCTGAGCGAACTAGGCCCAGCACATTTGACGAGATTATTGGGCAACAGGATGGCATTAAGGCACTGCGCGCTGCGCTGTGCGGGCTTAACCCTCAGCACGTAATCGTGTACGGTCCGCCGGGGATAGGAAAAACAGCAGCGGCGCGGCTGGTGCTAGAAGAAGCTAAGCGTACTCCGGGTTCGCCTTTTGGCAGTGGAGCTAAGTTCGTAGAGCTAGACGCCACCACCGCGCGGTTTGATGAGCGTGGGATCGCTGACCCCCTCATCGGCTCCGTGCATGACCCTATTTACCAGGGAGCGGGGCCACTTGGCATGGCGGGAATTCCTCAGCCTAAGCCGGGAGCTGTCACACGCGCGCACGGCGGCGTTTTGTTCATTGACGAAATTGGGGAGCTTCATCCCACGCAGATGAATAAATTGCTTAAAGTGCTGGAGGACAGGAAAGTCTTTCTGGAGAGCGCGTATTACTCCCCCGAAGACGCTAACGTGCCCAAGCACATTCACGACATCTTCGCTAATGGATTGCCGGCCGACTTTCGTCTTGTCGGAGCGACCACACGTTCACCTGAGCATATTTCGCCCGCCATCAGGTCGCGCTGCCTAGAGATCTACTTCGTAGCGGCGAAACTAGAAGCAGCGGCGTTGGCGGGCGTAAGGAAGGCACTGATTCCGGCAGAGAACTGGCAAGAGGGGTTTGCCAACATCAGCAATTTGGAAGTTGTGCCTATTTGGCATGTGCGCGAAGCAATCGCGCACGCCATTGTTCAGGACACAATCCCTTGCTCTAGCGAGCAAGGGTAATGTCGCGTATACTAGAGTTGCTGCGGACTAAGCTTAGGTCGCGGCGCAAAGTCCGAGGAGGCGTGTTAGTTAGTGGACAAACACTATGCGGAGTATCCCTTGCTCCCGTTGCGAGGTTATCTGGTATTTCCAACGAGCGTCATCAACCTTGACGTAGGACGCACTCGCTCCATTGATGCGATAAATGCCGCCTTGCGCGCTAACAGCGAGGTTTTTTTGGCGACGCAGGTAGACATCAATGTGGAGGAGCCGGCCCTAGCTGATTTGCATGTTATTGGAACGATAGCTACTATCAAGCAGGTAATTACATTGCCCGCCGGAACTGTGCGTGTACTGGTGGAAGGGCAGACTAGGGCGCAAATCGAGCACGTTGTGCAGGAGCTACCCTTTATGTCAGTGGGGGTTCGGATAATGCCTGACCAAGACTCCCTCTCGGTCTATGTAGAGGCTTTGATGCGGAGGGCACTGGGTAGTTTTGAGCAATACGTGAAATCTGGCAAGAAAATTTCCCCGGAAATTTTCATTACCGTCAGCGTCATTGATAGACCCGGGCAGCTAGCTGATACAATCGCTACTCACCTTAACCTTAGCATTGAGGATCGACAGAGGCTACTGGCGGCCGTAGATGTTACGGAGCGCTTAGAATTGCTTGGCGAGGTGCTGTCACGCGAGCTAGAGATACTCGAGATCGAAAAGCGGCTCAACAGCCGCGTGCGCAGGCAGATGGAAAAGAATCAACGCGAATATTACCTGCGCGAGCAGATGAAGGCCATCCAGCGGGAACTAGGCCAAAAAGACGATCGCGGTGGTGAGGCCGAGGAGCTGCGCGACAAGGTAGAGGAGCTCAAGCTACCGGCAGAAGTGGCAGAGAGGTGCCATAAGGAAATTGACCGCTTGGAACGCATGCCGCCGGGGGTAGCTGAGGCAGTAGTTGTGCGTAACTACCTTGACTGGGTGCTAGCGCTGCCTTGGAACAGCTTGTCCACAGATACTTTGGATATCAAGCGGGCGGAGGAAATCCTAGACGAGGACCACTATGGACTAGAAAAAGTTAAGTCGCGGATTGTGGAATATTTAGCTGTCCGCCACTTGACTAACCAGCTTAAAGGGCCAATCTTGTGTCTGGTGGGCCCCCCGGGCGTAGGCAAGACGTCTTTAGCCCGCTCAGTCGCAAAGGCACTCGGGCGCAACTTCGTACGCATGTCGCTTGGCGGTGTGCGGGACGAGGCAGAGATTCGCGGGCACCGCCGTACCTATGTCGGGGCCATGCCCGGGCGCATTATTCAAGTGCTGCGTCAGGCTAAGACACGCAATCCCTTGTTCTTATTAGATGAAGTCGACAAAATGAGCATGGATTTTCGCGGTGACCCTTCGGCCGCGCTACTTGAGGTGCTCGACCCCGAACAGAACAACACCTTTTCCGACCATTACATCGAACTACCCTTTGACTTGTCGCAAGTGCTGTTTATCACTACCGCAAATTCTAGGTACGGTATTCCGCGGCCTCTGTTAGATCGCATGGAGATTATCACTATCTCCGGCTATACCGAAGAAGAGAAGCTGAAGATAGCTAACCGCCACCTTGTGCCTAAGGCGCTTGGCTCCCACGGCCTGAAACGAGACCAACTTGCTTTTGGCGAACAGGGGTTGCGCAAAATTATTAACGAATATACGCGTGAAGCAGGGGTGCGGAGTCTCGAGCGCGAAATTTCCGCTGTATGCCGCAAGGTAGCCAAGGAAGTTGTCGCCGGCTCCACCCGGGCCTTTACCATCACCGTCCAGAATGCGCATAGCTTCCTTGGGGTTCCCCGTTATCGCTTCAACGCCTCTGAACAGCGGGATGAAATCGGCATATCTACAGGCCTAGTCTGGACGGAAACAGGAGGCGATACAGCGACAATTGAGGTTACCGTGATGCAGGGCAAAGGCAACCTTATTTTGACTGGGCAGCTCGGTGAAGTAATGCGCGAATCGGCACAAGCCGCATACAGCTATGTGCGTTCGCGGGCAAGCGAACTAGGTATTGATGCCGATTTCTACCAGAATTGCGATATTCACGTGCATGTTCCCGAGGGAGCTATACCTAAGGATGGGCCTTCAGCGGGGATTACGCTTGCTACAGCGCTTGCTTCCGCACTTTCTAAGCGGGCGGTCCGCAAGGATGTCGCGATGACGGGGGAGATTACCCTGCGTGGACGGGTTCTGCCGATAGGGGGGCTCAAGGAAAAGCTTTTAGCCGCCCACCGCTCAGGCGTAAAGACGGTGATCGTGCCTAAGGACAATAAGCGCGATCTCGACGAGGTGCCGCGCAATATTCTGCGCCGTTTAGACGTTAGACTGGTAGAGGACATGTCTGAAGTACTAGCGGTAGCTTTTAGCGCGGGAGAGCAGCATGTTTAAGGTGGTATCGGCGGAGTTAGTGACCTCAGCGCTTGAGCTAGGGCAAATGCCTGCCGGTGCATTGCCGGAAATAGCTATCATTGGGCGCAGCAACGTCGGTAAGTCCTCGCTCATTAACTCCTTACTTTCACGCAGGGCCTTAGCCCGCATATCCAGCCAACCGGGGAAGACACGACTTATGAACTTCTACCTCATCAATGAAGCCCTCTATCTCGTTGATGTTCCAGGCTATGGGTACGCCAAGTTTAGTCAGGCAGAGCGCGCTGCGACACGACAACGCCTGCAGGACTATCTGCAGAAGCGCCACCAGCTTCGTCTAATTCTGCAGCTAGTAGACATTCGTCACGCTCCGTCACCTGATGATTGTGCATTTCACTTACTGGTAAAGAATACGGGTATTCCCGTCAAGGTGGTGGCCACAAAAGCAGACAAAGTGGTGCGTTCACGCCTAGCGCAACATCTGAAAGTCATAGGTGAGACCTTGTCTATAGCTCCGGAGGAAGTGATTGTCACTTCCTCACAGGGCAAGGGCGGCATAGACTTGCTTTGGTCTCATGTTCTCACAGAACACTAAAATATGGGGGCAGGCAAATGGGACTTAGAGTAGCTTTACTCTACAATTTGAAGTATGAGACACAGGACAGTGACGACGACCCCCCCGACTTGCTCGCTGAGCTGGACTCAGCGAGCACCATCGAGGCTATACGGGAGGCGCTTGTGCAGGCAGGGTACGAAGTATCTGGCCTAGAAGGCACCCCGGCGGCTCTGTTTCCACTTATGCACGGCAGTTTCGACCTAGCCTTTAACATCTGCGAAGGGTATAGGGGCAGAAACAGAGAGGCACAGATCCCCGCCCTGCTCGAGATGATTGGCTTGCCGTACACTGGGTCAGACGTTTTAACGTTAGCCATCAGCCTCGACAAACCGATTACGAAGAAAATCCTTTTGCATGAAGGAATCCCAACACCGCGATTTCAGGTGTTTCACGACGCGACCTGCCCGCTAGACCAGACGCTGATTTTCCCGTTAATCGTTAAGCCGGCGCATGAGGGCTCCTCCATGGGTATCAGCGCTAATTCGCGTGTCAATGACGAGTCAGCACTCAGGCGCCAGGTCGATTTTATCTGCCGTACCTACAAACAACCGGCTCTCGTCGAGCAGTTTATTGCTGGGAGAGAGTTTACCATTGGGATTATCGGGAATGATCCAGACGTATCGACCTTGCCTATTATGGAAATTGACTTCTCTAGCGTACCGAGCTCAGCTAACAACATGTATACGTACCAGTTCAAAAAAGAGTGGACGGCGCGAGAGAACTTTTTGTGTCCCGCGCCGCTAAACGAGGAAGTCGCAGAGGTCATGCGCGGCCTAGCTAAGCGTGCTTTTGGGGCACTAGGATGCCGAGACTTTGCGCGGGTGGACTTTAGACTGTGTGAGGACGGTTCTCCCTACGTCATTGAAGTTAATCCTCTACCCGGTTTGGCACCGGGGTACAGCGACTTTCCCGTGTCAGCGGAAGCGGCGGGCATCGCCTACCCTGAGCTTATTGCCCTACTTGCGGACACCACTCTGCGCCGGGTGCGTGGTGTGAGCTTGCTGGCTAAGACGGCAAACTCTCGCTAGTCGGTCTGGTGTCTCGCCTTGACCTTTTGCTCTAAGAGCGCTACAGCCTGGTACATCACTGTGGCGCACACAGCGAGAAGAAAGACGCTGGTCATCACCAGATGCATGTTTAAGACCTGTCCGCCGTAGATGGCGAGATAGCCAAGACCTGCGCGCGATACTAAGAATTCCCCGACAATCACGCCCACCCAAGAGAGGCCCACATTCACCTTCAGCGCGGAAACAATCGTCGGAAGACTCCCCGGCAGCACGATAAGCGAGAAAGTTTGCCATTTGGTCGCGCCAAATGCGCGAGCCAGCTTAAGCTTTAGTGGGTCGACGTGCAAGAACCCGCTGTGCACCACAATAATCGTGGTAATGAGAGAGATGGCTAGTGCCATGACGATGATGGTGACGTAGCCAGTGCCGAACCAGATGATAAACAGCGGGCCGAGTACAATCTTTGGCAAGCTGTTTAACACTGTGAGGTATGGGTCGGCTACAGCAAAGAGGGAAGGCCGCCACCACAGGAGTGCTGCTGAGAATGTTCCGATCAGCGTCCCACTCACGAAGCCAACGATGGTCTCCAGCGTGGTCACGCCGACATGCCAGTAAAGAGCGCCGTCAGCATGCAGCCAGAGCACGGTCTGCCATACCCTTCGGGGGCTGCTGATCAGAAACACATCCATTAACCGGTAATGCACTATCGCTTCCCAGGTTCCCAAGAACCCAAGCAGCAAGGCGATTTGCGCGAGTCGAGTGAGGAGTCTTTGCGTGAACATTTCAGTGAGGTAAACAGCATGCCCTGGGGTTTGAGCCTTACCGCTCCTGAGATAGTAATTACGCAAACTTTGCCTTAACACTTTGCTCCATCTCCCCCCATATGCGCGCAAAATACTCCCTGAACTCAGGTGCCTGCCGGCGGCTCATCGGGCAGTGGCCGGCACCGGTTAACGCTATAGGCAAGTCTGCCTTCACTTTCCCTGGCCTATTGGTAAGAACTACGACGCGGTCGCAAAGCGCGATCGCTTCGGGGATGTCATGGGTGACAAGCACGCAGGTAATACCTGCCTGACGTAAGATGGCACTAACGTCCGCTTGGAGACTGAGACGCGAGGTATAGTCTAAGGCTGAGAACGGTTCGTCAAGCAGGCATACAGACGGCCCTGCCGCTAAGGTACGGATTAACGCTACGCGCTGTCTCATCCCCCCGGATAGTTGTCGGGGATACAGGTGTGTAAAGTCCGAAAGGCCGTACTCTACCAAGAGCTCGTTGTCCAATACACTCCGCCACTCCAGCAGGCAGTCTTGCTGCAGCATGTAGGCCGAGGTGCCGTCGGAACCGGTTACGCGCTTGCCAAACACCACAATCTCGCCGGTCGTCGGTTTGATTAAGCCGGCCATTAGCGACAGCAGCGTTGACTTGCCGCTGCCGCTTGGTCCTCGTTGATCACGCGCTCTGCAATCGCGGTGTTTACGACCTGTTCAAAGGGGGATTTTGCCGTAAGCTCTCCTGCCGCAACCATAATGTTCTGCAAATGGTCGAAAGCCTCGCGAGGGATGAGTGGGTTGACGGCCCATACGCCTAGTTCCTTGTAGCGGACGATGATTTCAGTCATATCCCCGAGGGCCATATCCGGGAACGAAGGCTGAACAGTGGCGGCGATATCTGCAGCGGAGTTGTTTTGCACCCACTGCTGCGCGCGATAAATCGCGCGGGTAAACCCTCGAATTACTTCCGGATTATCCCGCATGTAGGTCTGAGTCGCGTGGAAGGCAGTGTAGGGCAGCACGCCGCTGTACTCGCCCATCGCGGCAACGACGTGCCCTGCGCCGGCATGACGAGACGGCTGGCAGATGGCTCCCACAGCTGCACGAAGTCGCCGATGCCCTCGGTGAAGGCGGCAGCCGTAGCACCGAGTCTGATGTTCTGGACAATCGTCCTGCCGACAACATCTTGCCAGGTGAAATCTAGGTCAGGCGTGCGTCCCACAAGGAAGGACCCATCCCGTTGGCAAAGGAGTGCGAACGCGATTATGGGGTTTTGTGCCCCCTACTGCCAAGTGTATATGGCCGCTTCGCTGCCAAAGAGTGCTACTTGGGCGCTGCCGGAGAGTAGTGCGGCGGCTCCCCGGTCAGCGCCTTGGGCTACTTCTAGCTGGACGTTTAGTCCCTCTGCAAGGAAGAACCCCTTATGGAGGGCGACATATTGAGGAGCATAGAATATTGAGTGAATCACCTCGGACAACACAATGTCGCGCACTTCGGTACGTGGCCTGCACCCAAAACTCATTGCGGTTGCGGCGATCAGTACCCCAATCACCAGTACTAGCTGCATCTTGCGCATTGTAATCCCCCTTGTCAGTCGTGATGCATCATTGTATGCCTAAACCGGCGCGAATGATAAACAGGGCCTTGCTAATGACGTATGTATACAGTATTCTGAGTACATAGGTAAGGAAAATGAAGGAGTGAGATAAGTGAAAGTACGTGTAATGGATACTACGTTGCGGGATGGTCAGCAGTGCTTGATGGCAACACGCCTAAAGACGGCAGATATGCTGCCTATATGCGAAGACATGAACAAGATTGGCTTTCACACCATGGAAGTGTGGGGCGGAGCTACCTTTGACAGCTGCCTGAGGTTCCTAAACGAAGATCCGTGGGAGAGGCTGCGCGCCTTGCGCCGAGTTTTGCCCGACACGCGACTGCAGATGCTGCTACGTGGACAGAACGTGCTTGGGTACCGCCACTACGCCGACGACGTGGTGCGCGAGTTTGTGCGTTTAGCCTTAAAGAACGGCATTGATGTCATACGTATCTTTGACGCTTTAAACGATACCCGCAATATGGCTGCCGCTATTCGCGCAGTTAAGGAGTTTGGCGGACACGCTCAAGGCACAGTGGTGTATACAATTAGTCCCCTACACAGCATCGAGCACTTTGTGGAAACAGCGCGCGAGATCGTAGCTATGGGCGTAGACTCACTGTGCATTAAGGATATGGCAGGGCTCATTTCACCCAAAGACGCTTACGAGCTCGTCAAACGCTTGAAGCAAGAATTTGGGCTGCCGCTAGATATTCACTCTCATTACAGTAGCGGCATGGCCGCTATGGCCTACCTTAAAGCCGTAGAAGCAGGTGTGGACGTAATTGATACGGCGATGTCTCCGCTTGCTTTAGGCTCAAGTCAGCCCTGCACGGAGACGATGGTGGCCGCACTGCAGGGCACTCCCTATGACACAGGGCTTGACCTTGAGGCGCTGTCTAAGGTGAGCGAGCGTTTAAAGAAACTGCTCGCCAACTATCCGGAGATTAAAGGTAGTGCATATAACGTTGACACAAACGTAATCTCATATCAAATCCCCGGCGGTATGATCTCGAACTTTATCTCTCAGCTAGGCGATCAAGTTCACAAGCTTCCCGAAGTTCTCGCAGAAGTGCCGCGCGTACGCGCCGACCTTGGCTTCCCGCCGCTGGTGACTCCAAGTAGCCAGATTGTGGGCACGCAGGCAGTGCTTAATGTGGTGGCGGGGCAGCGCTACAAGATGGTTTCGAATGAAGTGAAAAACTACCTAGCCGGGCAGTACGGGCGAGTTCCGGGGCAGATTGACGAGGCGTTCCGTCAGAGGATTATCGGGGATACGCCGGTAGTGACAGTGCGTTTCGCCGACACTCTGTCACCTGAGCTTCCCGGTGTACGCAAGGAAGTCGCGTCCCTGATGGAGCAAGAAGAGGATGTGCTCTCTTATGCGCTTTTCCCGCAAGTTGCGCAGAAGTTCTTTAAGGACCGCTTTGCGGCTAAGTATGGCGTAGACTTCGACCTCGCGGATAAGAAAGGCGGGTATCCGGTTTAGTGTTCTATCTCTACGTGCTGGCGGCAGCTGCGGCAGCTCTTGTCGTTTGGCGGATGCGCGCCCCTGCGGATTTGCGCATCAACCGGCGGTACTTAGCGCGGTTTATGACAGACAGCACGGGCAGAGGGCCACGTAAAGTAGAGCTTGTGCGCATTCCGGTGTGGCTTAAGCCCGCTGAGCTCGAAGAACATGCTTACTTTCACGTCGAGGCTGACTTTACCGACGGCAGCACACAGCAGGCCACCGTGCAGATTCTTTACCCCTTGGAGTCACTGCAGCGGGAGCGCGAACAGCAGCAGAAGCCCCTGATGGCCGAGGACTTTAACGTCATGCAGAATCCCGCGCGGCTTGGCGGGCACTCGCAAGACGATGCTGCGAAGTTTAAAGAGGACCCTCTGCGTGAACTCACCGCAGAGCGTAAGCTCATCGAACAAAAAACTGCTCAGTTTGACCGCGAGGTCGAACAACTGCGGCGCCTGAATAGCTGCGGCGATTTATTCCCGCGCCTGATTGCCTATGACCGAGCGCAGCATATTGCTATTCTTACTCCCGTGGGCGGGAAACGTCTCGATACGGTCTTGCACGAAAGCCCACCTGACGTGCGACTGCAGTTGCTGCAGGATGTGCTGGTGCGGCTTGCGGTCTTTCACGCGTCAAGTGGTAGTCTTTCCCTAGACTTGCCCAGTAAGGGCACAGGCGTTAGGCTGGCGGATGCATCGCCGCGCGCCCTGTATGTCTACAACGGCGTTGTACGACCCTTAAACTACGGTCAGCTAAAGCAAGATATCGTTTTGCTTGATGTAATCGAGCTCGTGTGCGACCCTGCGGTGCAACTTACGCCAGAGGAGGAGTTTGATCTCCTCAAATACTACATTAGGGCGCGGTTCCCAGCAGAGGATGACCAGAGCGCTGTACTGGCAGAGCTGTTGCGCCTTGCGGTGCACTACCGCGCTTGACTTTTCAGTTAAGTGGACATATACTCAAGCAAAGCTGTGAAGGGAAAGCGAGCTTGAGCAAGGCATCAGAGAGGGAGACCGTGGCTGAAAGTCTCCTGCCCGCTGGCAAGTTGTGCCGTCGTCCCGGAGCTCTTGGCATGAAACCTAGTAGTGCTAAGCGGGGGGCCCGTTAAAGCTAAGAGCCGCGCAAGCGGGAATTAAGGTGGTACCGCGGGACGTCCCCGCCCTTTACGGGCTCGGGCGTCTTATTTTTTCGTAAGGAGTGAGTTACACGATGGACATCCCAAAAATCTATGATCCCAAGCAAGTGGAGAGTAAATGGTCGCAGTACTGGAACGAACAAGGTTTCTTTACCCCGAGCACAGAGCCCAAAGGGGAAGCCTTTACCATTGTCATTCCGCCGCCGAATGTAACGGATCGCCTGCACGTCGGGCACGCCCTAGACAACACCTTGCAGGATGCGATTATCCGCATGAAGCGTATGCAGGGCTACGACGCATTGTGGCTGCCCGGTACTGACCACGCCGGAATTGCTACGCAAAACGTCGTTGAGCGCAGGCTCTTGCGCGAGGGTAAAAATCGCCACGACCTAGGCCGTGAGGCCTTTGTCGCAGAGGTCTGGAAGTGGAAGGAGCAGTACGGCAAAGACATCACCGATCAACTTAAGGCACTCGGTGCATCCTGCGACTGGACGCGGGAGCGTTTTACCATGGACGAGGGCTGTAGCCGCGCCGTGCGTGAGACTTTTGTTAAGCTGTACGAACGAGGTCTTATCTATCGCGGCAGTTACATCGTCAACTGGTGTCCGCACTGCCGCACGGCCATCTCGGATGACGAAGTGGAGCACCGCGAACACCAGGGGAAGCTCTACTTAGTGCGCTATGCCTTGGCTAACGGCGGCCATATCACGGTCGCTACTACGCGGCCGGAGACTATACTTGGCGATACCGCGATTGCCGTAAACCCAAATGACGCACGTTTCCAAGCGTTGATTGGACAGGAAGCGATACTACCTGTGCTGGGGCGACGCATCCCCATTATCGCGGACGAGTATGTGGATGCGGAGTTTGGCACGGGCGCGGTCAAAGTTACGCCTTCGCATGACCCTAACGACTTTGAGATTGCGGAGCGCCACGGCTTGCCCCAGGTAAAGATCCTAAATCTTGACGGGACAATGAACGCCGAAGCCGGATGCTTTGCGGGGCTTGACCGCTACGAGTGCCGCCAGCAGCTCTTACAGGAGCTGCTGGCACAAGGACTCCTAGTCGAGACGCGCGAGCACTCTATGCAGGTAGGCGAATGCTACCGCTGTAACACGACAATTGAGCCTTTGGTATCCCGGCAGTGGTTTGTGCGCATGAAGCCGCTTGCTAAGCCAGCGTTAGCCGCCGTACGCGAAGGCATCGTGCAGTTTGTCCCCGAGCGCTTTGCGAAGGTTTACCTGCATTGGGTAGAGAACGTCAAGGATTGGTGTATCTCTCGCCAGATTTGGTGGGGGCACACATTGCCGGTTTGGTATTGCGAGTGTAGCGAAACCATTGTGTCTGCCGACGCTCCAACTCTATGCCCTAGCTGTCATGGGCATGAGCTAACACAAGAAACAGATGTCTTAGACACTTGGTTTAGCTCCGCGCTGTGGCCGTTTGAGACGCTTGGGTGGCCAGACGAAAGCTCGCTCGACCTCAAACGCTTCTTCCCCACCCAAGTGCTCGTAACCGGGTACGACATCATCTACTTCTGGGTTGCGCGCATGGTGTTTATGTCCTATGAGCTGACGGGCAGACCACCCTTTAGCCATGTGTTAATTCACGGCTTAGTTCGCGACGCTGAGGGAAAGAAAATGAGCAAGTCGCTTGGCAACGGCATCGACCCGATGGCCGTAGTCGACTCGTTTGGCGCGGATACCTTGCGCTTTACTTTGCTTTCCGGCAATACTCCGGGAAACGATATGCGATTCTACCAGGAGAGGCTAGAGGCCACGCGCAGTTTCTGCAACAAAGTGTGGAATGCCGCCCGCTTTGTGCTGCTCCACCTGCAGGATACAGTCATTGCGGCCGACGAACTGCCGAGCGATCGGGAGTTGACCTTAGCTGACAGGTATATTCTGGCGCAGCTTCACAACACCGCCACCACAGCTACACGACTGCTAGAACAGTTTGAGTTCGGCGAAGGGGCCAAGCTCCTGTACGAATTCCTGTGGAGTGAGTACTGCGATTGGTACATTGAAATGGCGAAGCCTGCGCTGCAAGCTGGCGGAGATAGCAAGAAGACCACACTCCGCGTGCTCTGCTACGCGCTCTCGCGCACGTTAGAGCTGCTACATCCCTTTATGCCCTTTATCACTGAAGAAATCTGGCAGGCGTTACCGCACCGCGGTGCATCCATAACGGTAGCCCCTTGGCCAGAGACGGCCGGGCGGGTAGATGTTGTGGCGCAAACGCAAGTCAGCGCACTGATGGAGGCTATTCGCGCCATCCGCAACATTAGGGCGGAAATGGGTGTGGCCCCTTCACGCCGCGTTGAACTGACTGTGGTAGCGGAGGCAGAGTGGGGTGAGGTGTACAAAGCGGGCTCTCCCTATCTCTTAGCGTTAGCGGGCGGAAAAGGAGTAAAGCTGGCGGAGGCAAATCCGTTTGCCAAGGGAGAGGCGGTAAGCATTGTTGTTACCGGCGCAGAGATTCACTTAGCGCTGTCTCAACTTGTCGATATCGAGGCGGAAGTAAGGCGCTTGCAAGCTGAACAGAGTGCCGTGTGTGCGGAGATTGACCGTGCGCGCGGGAAACTACAGAACGAAGGGTTCCGCGCCAAGGCGCCGGCAGCGCTAATCGCCGCCGAAGATGCAAAGCTCGCGGCACATGAAGTTAAACTCGCGCAGCTAGAGAAGAGGTTAGCCGAGCTGCAATGAACTATGAACAGGCAGTAGACTACATCCATAGCCTAGGGAGATTCGGGAGCGTTCTGGGACTGAGCCGTATGTTAGCGGCTCTAGCGGAGCTAGGCCATCCCGAAAAGAAACTAAGGGTCATTCACGTGGCTGGCACAAACGGCAAAGGCTCTACGGCCAGTATCATCGCCAGCGTCTTGCGCAGTGCGGGCCTAAGGACGGGGCTGTACACGTCCCCGTATCTCGACTCGTTCACCAATCGATTTGGCTTAGACGGCAACGATATTACTCCTGCAGGGCTAGCCGATATGGTGCAGCGCATTCTGCCCGTCGCCGAGCGGCTAAGATTGACACAGTTTGAGTTCATTACCACACTGGCGCTGGTCTTCTATGCCGAACAAGCAGTAGATGCTTTAGTGCTCGAAGTGGGGCTCGGGGGGCGCTTTGACGCTACTAATGTCGTTATCCCTAAGCTCAGTGTCATCACTAACATTGGCTTTGACCATATGGAGGTGCTAGGCAATACGCTAGGAAAAATTGCCTATGAAAAGGCAGGCATCATTAAGCCTGCGGTCCCCGTCACTACTGCCGTTGAGGACAGCGAAGCCTTAACCGTCATTGCTGACGTTGCCGCAGAGCATTACTCCCCCCTACGCTTGCTAGGCAGGGACTATGGGTATTTGGCCAAGGATGCATCCCTCGCCGGACAGACATTCGATTATTGGGGGATAGAACCGCTCGGGGAACTCAGTCTCGCTCTGCTTGGCAGCCACCAACTCAAGAATGCCGCGCTGGCGGTGGATGCCGCTTTGATGCTTCGGGCACAAGGTTGGCTGATTAGTTTAGAGCACATTAGGCAGGGAGTCGCGGCGGCGCGGTGGCCCGGGCGGTTTGAAGTCATGCACCAAAACGGAGTCAGAGTGATCATGGACGGCGCACACAACACCCACGGGGTCGCGGCCCTTATTGCTACTCTCCGTCAATATCTACCCGACCAAAAGGTTTTGCTCGTTAGCGGCATCATGAAGGACAAGGAGCCGGAAGTCATGTTGGCGGCGCTTGCGCCCTGCGCCAAACGCCTCTATGCTTGTGCGCCTGATTTGCCTCGCGCCACGCCTGCGAGCGAGCTATGCGGGATGGCGGACATCTGCGCCTTGCCCGCAGAGGCCCATAGTTCCGTGGCAGATGCCCTACATGCCGCCATCAACGCCGCCCTGCAGAGTGGCGAAAGCGTGCTCGTAGCCGGGTCGCTGTACACCGTGTCCGAAGCGCGCATGGCGCTTTCAAAGTGCTAAGTGCCAAGTGCCGCTATCATCCGCTATCCGCTATCCGCTTTCCAAAGTGCTATGTGCCATGTGCTATGTGCCATGTGCCATGTGCTACGTGCCATGTGCCATGCGCTACGTGCAAAGTGCATTTCCCCATTCTACAGCCGAAATTGGTGTATAATGAACATGGTTTCGCATTAACAGCGGGGAGGGTGACACATGGTCGAACAGGCAGTGCTTGAGGTTGCCTACCAAGTAGTCGGCGGTGACTTCAGCCAAGCCGGAGACGGTGCCTCGCGGCTTAAGAGGGTTCTGCAGCAAATAGGCCTAGCGCCCGCTTTATCCAGAAGAATCGCTGTTGCGGCTTACGAAGCAGAGCTTAACATCGTTATTCACGCCTACAGCGGTGTGCTTAAGGCCAAGGTAAGCCCCGTCAAGGTAGAAGTTTGGGCCGAGGACCAAGGACCGGGGATACCCGATGTAGAATTAGCGATGAAAGAAGGTTACTCAACGGCTCCCGACCACGTGCGTGCACTCGGCTTTGGCGCCGGCATGGGGTTGCCTAATATGCGGCGCAATGCCGATGAACTAGAGATTAAGACTGTGTTAGGCGAGGGCACGATTGTGTATATGTGCTTTGCCAATCGCGCTTAGTGATTGGGGGCCGACCCGTGACCTACTTTCATTCCGTCAAATTGCACGAAGACAAGTGTAAGGGCTGCACTAACTGCATCAAGCGTTGCCCCACCGAAGCCATACGTGTGCGCGGGGGAAGAGCCGTGATTGACGACGCGCGCTGTGTTGACTGCGGGGAGTGCATCAGAGTTTGCCCTAACCGCGCCAAGTCCGTAGTCACCGATAGCCGCGCGTTGCTTAAGGACCGCAAGTTTAATGCTTGTCTTGTGGCCCCTTCATTCTTTGGCCAGTTCCGCAGCGAAGTTTCGCTTGGCAGAATCTTGGCCAGCATTAAATCGCTTGGCTTCTCGCACGTGCTTGAGGTCTCACGGGCTGCTGACGTTGTAGCATCGGCCCTATCCAAGCACCTGCTAGGTCCAAACGTTCGCTACCCAGCGCTAAGCACCAGTTGCCCCGCCGTGGTGCGCTTAGTACAAGTGCGCTTTCCCGATTTAATCGACCATTTCGTCCCCTTCGATGCACCGATGGAGATAGCCGCCTATGCGGCGCGTCAAGAGATCAAGCTCGCTACAGGGTGCTCTGACGACGAAATCGGCGTTTTCTTTACTACTCCCTGTCCTGCCAAAGTCACCGCAGTCCATCAGCCTGTCGGGCAAGGCCACTCCCAGCTGACAGGCGCGCTTTCTATGGCCGAGGTCTACGCCGATGCATTCAAGTTCTTGCCCAAAGTAACGCATGAGGAGCCTGTGTATGGTTCGGCCCGCGGGTTGGCGTGGGCGGTGAGCGGTGGGGAAGGCACAGCCATTGCCAAGGACGATTATCTGGCGGTAGACGGCTTGCAGCATGTGATAGCGCTGCTAGAGGAAGTGGAGCTTGGCAGGTTGCGGTCGGTAAAGTACATCGAGGGGCAGGCCTGCATCGGCGGCTGTGTGGGCGGGGTGTTAGCAGTCGGAAATCCTTTTATTGCTCGCCTGCGGATAGCGAGGATGTCACAGCGCCTCGTGTCAGCGTCGCTACCGGCGCTTGACCTTGCGCCTAGTGCTCTCACCTTGCGACAGACACTTTTACCCAGACCGTTCCTGCAGCTGGACGCGAACATCGAAGTTGCCCTGCAGAAACTAAACGAGTTAGAAGCGCTGGTCGGGCAGCTACCGATGCTAGACTGCGGAGCCTGCGGCGCACCTCATTGCCGGGCACTCGCCGAAGACATCGTCAGGGGTACCGCCAGCTCAACCGACTGCGTATTTGTCCTGCGCAAGCAGGTGAGCTCTTTGGCGGGGGAGCTGATGGATTTGGCTGGGAAACTGCCGCCCGCCATGGGGCGCGGGTAAGCCTGACTAGCTTTGAAGGGAAGACGGATGATGAATCTGAAAGCAATGGTGGAAGCGCTTGATTTGCGCGTAGTATGCGGCGAGGAGCACCTTTCGCGTGACGTAAGTGGCGGGTACGTCTCCGACATGCTGAGTGATGTTTTGGCGCATGCGGCGCTTGACTGCATTTGGGTGACGCGGCAATCGCATCGGAACGTCATCGCGGTGGCCTCACTGCTCGGACTTGCGGCTGTCGTACTTGTCAACTGCCCCGAGCCAAGTCCTGAGCTTGTCAGCAAAGCGCAAGCAGAGAACGTCGTTTTGCTTTATAGTACGGTTTCGGCTTTTGAACTTGTCGGGGGAATGTATGCTCTAGGTATTCGGGGGTGTCGCCGTGCCTAAGGTGCGTTGTGATCTGCATATTCACAGCGCCTTGTCCCCTTGCGCATCGCCCGAGATGACGCCAAAAAACATCGTCAATATGGCTCTTTTGGTAGGCGCGCAGGTTGTTGCCGTGACGGACCACAACACTGTGCGTAATTCTCGCGCGGTGGCCGAGGCGGCGCGAGAGAGGCTAATAGTGGTGCCGGGGCTTGAAGTTTGGTCGCGGGAAGACGTGCACATCTTGTGCCTTTTTGCTAATATTGCTGTGGCTGAGAGTTTTGGCTGCTATGTGTTTAATGCCTTGCCCAATCGGCCGTGCGACACGGAAATCTTTGGCCAGCAGCATCTGTTTGACGCAGAAAGCAGGGTCATTGGTTGGGAAGAGAGACTCCTCCTGTCGCCGACCTCCCAGAGCGTAGACGAAATCTGTCATGAGGCCACGCGACTCGGCGGCGTAGTTATTCCGGCGCACGTAGATAAGACCTATGGGATGGCCATGCAGCTTGGGTTTGTGCCGGAGCACTTAGGGATACGCGTAGTGGAAGTGTCAAAACGAGGCAGACAGCCTCTGTCGACGCGCAGGTACCCCTTTGTAGTCAACTCCGACGCGCACAACCTGTCGACTTTAGCCGGAAGTGTCCCTTGGGAACTCGATGTAGCACTATCATCGCCGGAAGGCGTTATCGAAGCGCTCCGCAAGTTTTAAATTTTTGGCGTTGCTAGTGAAAATCATCACCAGACAAGTTAAGGAGGTAGCGAAATGTCAGTCTGCAAATGTGGCTCTAATGCCGAGCTTGATCCGCGCTGGGAAATTTTAGAGGACATCTTAAACGCTCATCGGGGGAATGCCGGCGCGCTGATTCAGGTCCTGCACGCCGCGCAAGATGTGTTTGGTTTTGTTTCCGAGGAAGTGCAGGAGAAGGTGGCCGAAGCGCTTAACGTGCCTCTGAGTGAGGTCTATGGAGTAACGACGTTCTACTCTCTCTTCTCGCTTAAGCCGCAGGGCAAGCACAAAATAGGCGTGTGTCTTGGCACGGCCTGTTACGTACGCGGCGCGGCTCACGTGCTCGCTGAGCTGGAGAAGGAGCTAAGCATCAAGGTGAACGACACTACTCCCGACGGCAAGTTTACCCTCGAGGTTACTCGCTGCATCGGCGCGTGTGGGCTTGCGCCGGTAATTACCATTAACGAGGATGTCTATGGACGCCTGCTGGTGGAGAAGGTCAAAGAGGTTCTGGCTAAATACTGACATGGAAGAGATAGCACTACACGTTCTTGATTTGGTGCAGAACTGCGTGGAGGCTGGGGCTTCGGAGGTTTCTATTGCCATCACTGAGTGCAGGCGAGACAATCTCTTGCGCATTATGATCAGCGATAACGGCAGAGGGATGGATCAAGCGACATTAGTGGCGGTGACCGACCCGTTCTTTACGACACGTAGCACACGCAAAGTGGGCCTAGGGATTCCCTTGTTAAAGGCGGCGGCAGAGCAGTGCAACGGCTCCTTTATCATTGAGTCGTCGGAAGGAAAGGGTACGCAGGTAGTGGCGAGCTTTGCCCTAGACCATATCGACAGGGCACCCTTAGGGAGTATGGCCGATACCTTGGCCGCCGTGTTCGCGGTGCATCATGTCGACGTCCATTATCTACATGATGTGGATGGCAAAGTGTTTATGCTGGACAGCAAAGAGATAAGGCAGTTGTGTGGGGATGAGCTTAGGCATCCGCGCGTCATTGTGTGGCTGAGAGCCTATATTGAGGAGCACGAGAAGCAAGTGGGGGGAGAACAGTGAAAACGGTTGACGAGTTACGGAAGTTACGTGAGGAAGTACGCCAGATGACTAAGCTCCGCGAGGGAGAGGCGGAAGTGAGAATAGTCGTGGCCATGGGCACCTGCGGCATTGCCGCGGGGGCGCGCGAGACGCTCAATGCGCTTTTGCAGGAGATTGCCGCGCGCGGCTTAGCGGGCGTGTCGGTGTCGCCGGTGGGATGTATGGGGCTGTGCGACCGCGAACCCATCGTGGAAGTCAACGCCCACGGCGGAAGAACGCTGTATGCGCGTGTTAATGCCGAGAAGGCAAGGCGCATCGTGCGTGAGCACGTGGAGGCCGGGCGGGTAATAGAAGACTGGGTTACGCGCAACTAGTGCGCGTGAAGGCATTAGGATAGGCGAACATCGAGCGCCCGTAGGGGATTGGGTTACGCGCAACTAGTGCGCGTGAAGGCATTAGGATAGGCGAACATCGAGCGCCCGTAGGGGATTGT
>QLUB01000139.1 GCA_018725205.1 candidate division NPL-UPA2 bacterium | reverse complement strand
GTTGACGGTTGACGGTTGACGGGTGACGGGTGACGGGTGACGGGTGACGGTTGACGGCGGAGAGTGGCTGGTGGCAATCTCCCAGCGGAAAGCGGACGGCCATCCCCAGCACTAAGCGTTGACTCTACACACGTCGCATGCTACTATCACCTTAGAACTCACTATTTTTTCCACAAGCTACGCGCTTTTTTTCACAAAGTTTGAATTATTCGTTTTTAGGGGGAGACGCTGTGTTAACTATTGCCGAACTTAATGTCATCCGCGCCAGGGTGAGGCAGCACCTCAGTGTGCGCAAAGACGACAACGACGTGCGAGTAATTATCGGCGGAGGTACGACCGCAATTGCGGCGGGCTCGCGGCAACTCATGGCGGCGGCACTAGAAGAAATCGCATTGCATGCCGGCGCAAATGTGCAGGTAAGTCAGCGTGAACTAGACATAGAGGCGAACGAACAGCCCGCAGTGATCATTGCGGTAAACGGGAATGAGACCTTGCATAAGCGCTGCACACCCGCTGAACTGCGCAGTCTAATTCGCCGCTTCACTGCGGCACTTGCCGCCAACGCTAACTAGGCACGACCCAATAGGAGGATTTATATGCAATACATTCGTTCTCATGTCCTCATCTGTGCCGGGACCGGCTGTGTGTCTTCCGGATGTAAATCTGTCGAGCAGGCCATGCTCGCGGAAATCGAGCGTCAGGGCTTGACCAAAGAGGTCAAGGTAGTGCAGACAGGCTGCTTTGGCTTCTGCAAGATTGGCCCGATCGTCATGATTTATCCGGAGGGGTCGTTCTACTGCTATGTTAAACCCGAAGATGCGGCCGACTTAGTGCAGCAGCACTTGCTTAAAGGGCGTCTCGTAGAGCGGCTGTTGTATCGCGATGTGCAAAACCCCAAGCCCGTAGCCTTCTTTACGGATATTGGATTCTACAAAAAGCAGTACCGCGTCGCCTTAGCTAACTGCGGCGCGATTGATGCCGAGAGCATTGAGGAGTATATCGGCGTTGACGGCTATCAGGCCTTAGCGAGGGTAGTCTCCCAAATGACGCCAGCCGAGGTCATCCACACCGTCAAGGCATCTGGTCTCAGGGGGCGGGGCGGTGGCGGCTTCTCCACCGGTCTCAAATGGGAGTTTGCAGCCAAAGCGCCTGGAACTGTAAAGTACGTGATTTGCAACGCTGACGAGGGCGACCCCGGCGCGTTTATGGATCGCTCTATTCTTGAGGGCGACCCGCATGCCGTGATTGAGGCTATGGCCATCGCCGGGTATGCCGTTGGCGCGCGGCAAGGCTATGTGTACGTGCGCGCAGAGTACCCGATTGCCGTGAGTCGCCTAAGTATCGCGATAGAACAAGCCCGTAAATTAGGCATTTTAGGCCAAGGAGTCTTTGGCTCAACATTTAGTTTTGACATTTCGATTCGCCTTGGGGCGGGTGCGTTTGTGTGCGGGGAGGAAACCGCACTCTTGGCGTCCATTGAGGGCAAGCGCGGCATGCCTAAGCCCCGCCCGCCGTATCCGGCCATCAAGGGTCTCTGGGATAAACCTACGCTCATTAACAACGTGGAGACATTTGCCAACATCCCGCAGATTGTCCTGCGCGGTCCCGAGTGGTTTGCGTCCATGGGTACGGAGAACTCAAAGGGCACCAAAGTCTTTGCCCTTGCCGGAAACATCAATAATACCGGCCTAGTGGAAGTACCGATGGGAACGACACTGCGCGAGATTGTCTACGACATCGGCGGCGGCATTCCCGACAATCGCTCCTTCAAGGCCTGCCAGACGGGTGGGCCTTCCGGCGGATGTCTGCCTGCCGAGCTGCTGGACACGCCGGTTGACTACGACTCACTGACCGCAGTAGGTTCCATGATGGGCTCCGGCGGGTTAATCGTTATGGACGAAAACACCTGTATGGTCGACGTCGCTCGGTTCTTTCTGGAGTTTACCCAAGACGAGTCTTGCGGCAAGTGTGTGCCGTGTCGCGAGGGTACCAAGCGGATGCTTGAGATTCTCGAGGACATCACCCAAGGACACGGTACGGCTGCAGATATAGACCTGCTCGAGGAGCTTTCCGTGACCATTAAAGGGGCCTCTCTGTGCGGTCTTGGGCAGACCGCCCCGAACCCGGTACTTGCTTCCTTGCGTTTCTTTCGGGACGAGTTTAACGCGCACATCCATGCTAAAAAGTGTCCGGCGGGCGTGTGCCAAGAACTGCTGACCTTTAGCATTATCCCCGAGAAGTGTAAGGGCTGTACGCTGTGCAAGAAGGTATGCCCGGTTGACGCCATTGCCGGCACGGTCAAAACCGTCCATACCATTGACACGGCGAAGTGCATTAAGTGCGGCGCCTGCATCCCGAAGTGTCCGTTTAAGGCTATTGTGCGCTAGTTAACGAGAGGAGAACAAGCATGGAACGCATAAAACTAACGATTGACGGCGCACCTGTAGAAGTAGACCCCGGCTCGACCGTGCTCGATGCCGCGCGCAAAGCCGGCGTACATGTGCCCACCCTTTGTTTCCACCCCGAACTTCGCCTTGAGGGTTCCTGCAGGCTATGTGTAGTCGAAATTGAAGGCATGAAGAGCCTAGCGGCTTCATGTGTATACCCCGCGTCTTCCGGGATGCGAGTGCGCACTAACTCGGAAATTGTGCGCAAGACCCGCAAGTGCATAGTCGAACTTTTGCTCGCTAACCATCCGCAGGACTGCTTGGTGTGTCCGCGCCACGGGACATGCGAGCTGCAGGAAGTGGCGCACCAGCTCGGCGTGCGCAAAATACGTTTCAAGCAGGAAGACCGAGCCCACGCACAAGATTTAAGTAGCGTGGCGGTAGTGCGCGACCCGAACAAGTGCATTCTCTGCGGCCGTTGCATCCGCATCTGTGAACAGGTGCAAAAAGTCTCAGCTATCGGCCTAGCCGGACGCGGCTCTAAGGCCGTTGTCACCACGCCTTTTGGCCACGGCTTGGCGGAGGGCCCGTGTGTGGCGTGCGGGCAGTGCATTAAGGTCTGCCCGGTGGCGGCACTCAAAGAAGCGGACGCGACAGAACCGACTTGGCGAGCTCTAAGCGATCCCACGTTGCATACGGTGGTCCAAGTAGCTCCGGCTGTGCGCGCGGCCTTAGGTGAAGAATTCGGCATGCGTCCGGGAGCTTTGGTGACGGAGAAGCTTGTCACTTCCCTGCGTAAGCTAGGCTTTAACCAGGTTTTTGATACGCAGTTTGGCGCGGACCTCACGATTATGGAAGAAGGGCACGAACTTTTGCGGCGGCTGAACGAGGGCAAGCACCTGCCCCTGATTACGTCCTGCAGTCCCGGCTGGGTTAAGTTTGCGGAGCACTTCTACCCGGAGATGCTCGATCACTTGTCCACCTGTAAATCGCCGCAGCAGATGCTCGGCGCGCTGGTGAAGACCTATTACGCTGAGAAAATCGGCGTGATGCCTAGCAAAATTTTCCATGTCGCCATTATGCCCTGCACTGCCAAAAAGTTCGAAGCGAGTCGCCCGGAAATGGGGCGCGACGGCGTGCCCGATGTCGACGCGGTGCTTACTACCCGCGAACTGGCCGCGATGCTTAAGGAGGCGGGGATTGACTTCGCCAACTTGCCGGACAGCGAGTTTGACTTGCCGCTGGGCATGTCATCCGGCGCAGGCGGGATCTTTGGCGTGACGGGCGGTGTTACGGAGGCCGTTTTGCGCTCCGTAACGGAGCTTAAGACAGGCAAGGAGCTTGAGGAAATCGAGTTTCAGGGTGCACGTGGGTTTGCCGGCGTGAGGGAAGCGGCGATTGCGCTTAACGGCATGACGCTGAAGGTAGCGATTGTTAACTCCTTAGGTCAGGCGGAGAAACTGCTGAAGAAAGTGAAACGAGGCGAGGCCGAGTATCACTTCATTGAGATTATGGGCTGTCCTAGCGGCTGCATCGGGGGCGG
>QLUB01000138.1 GCA_018725205.1 candidate division NPL-UPA2 bacterium | reverse complement strand
CGTCTGGATATGCCGATATAGCTGGCGGCTGATGTTTTCTATGTCTGCATCAGACCGGACGGTCATGACCTGAATATTAACGAGCGGCCCGGTGTGCGTAATCACCTGGGCCTCCGCGCCGCGCAGGTCACCCATGCCAACCGCTGGAGTACCTCGTCCCCTGTCGAATAATCCCTTGATGCCCTGTCGCAGTTCATGCACAAAGCTCTGTATCCCCGCTGGTCTCATCTCCGCCGGAGCGGGCGCTAAAACCTGCGCTCTGGGAACCGCAGGTGTTAACGCGGGCCTCATTCTTGCCTCCGCGCCGCGCAGGTCACCCATGCCAACCGCAGGTGTTAACGCGGGCCTCATTCTTGCCTCCGCGCCGCGCAGGTCACCCATGCCAACCGCTGGCATACCAACCGCAGGTGTTAACGCGGGCCTCATTCTTGCATCAGCAAACGCGCCCACTCCGGCAGCAACCATTGTCGGTGCGGCAACTTCGCGCAGCCGCGCTATTGTCCCGTCCGCTGCCGCACGGACATCCGCCAGCGCGGCCTGTACCATACGGCTTAACTCCGTCGCATACGGCCCCATTCCTTCAATAAGCCGCTGTCCAAAGGTAGCACCAATATCGCGCCATCCATCGCCGTATCCTCTAAGCATCGTCAAAATCTCATCCTGATTCCCACGGATTATCATCTGCTCCGCCAGCCCGCCGAGCCGTGCTTCAGATAACCGTGCTTCCCAGGTTTTTGCCACCATTGTCTTTGTGTTGTCTTCCTCGGTGCGTAATGCTGTCAGTTGCTCCTGCAACCCGCGCCGCCGAGTATCACGATCAAAGCGCGACTGCCCTTCCGCAAGGTCTTTTTCAATTTCCGCGACACGGTTCATAATCGCGGCCCGTCTGCGAGCGTCAGTTTCATATCCCGCCTCACGCCGTAGCATGGCGAGCTCCGCTACCTTCTCCGCGCGGTCAGTATGAAAATCCTCCTGCCGACCTGTTTCATCGAGCAGCCCAAGCTGCGCTTCTATCGCGGCGCGCCTGGCAGCAAACTGCTGGTCGATTGCGCTCATTGCCTCATCGCGGTCTTTCTCGTACTTCCTGCGCAAAGCCCGAAATAGCGCGTCATACAAACGATCAACGCGCCCCGTGGCAGCGCGAATATGGTCCTGCGCCGCCGTCGCTGCCACCGAGACAGCCTTGCCAGTCTCCCTTGCCTGTGCTCCCACCTGCCGAATTTTGTCACGAAAACTGACTTGCTCAGCGCCTAGTGCCCGTGTCGCGGCGGCCTGCTTACGCAGCTCCGCGATATGGTCCTGTAGCGACTTCGTGCTTCCCTGTGTAGCATCGGACTGCGCGATAAACCTGGTGGCAAGCATTGTCCCTGCGATGGCACCGACAAGCAGCCATGGTTTTAACGCCGCAAGCGCGGCGAGTTTTAGCCACAGTGCCTTTGTTAGCGCATAGATCGAAGGAATCAGCGCGCCTGCGATCGCGCCCGCTACACCTAAAATTGCGATTGTCGTATGCGGCCCAAACAGTTCTATAATCGCCGCGCGCAATCCGCGTTCGGCGACTACCTTTTCAAACGCTTCCATCGTAATCCGAACTTCATCCAGAGCTACGATAGCCCGCTCAGCGTGTTCGGAAATATTCAGCGCATCTGCCAGCGCGCCCCCCATCGAAATCGCCGCGAGGTTTACGTTGTCCCTAATCGTAGACCACATGCCAATCAGTGTTTTCGATTGCGCCTCCATTGCCCCCTCGAAGCGGCCGCCCATCCCCGCCAGGAGTGCGTTCACGCCAGTCATCCCGTCAATCGCGCCCCGACTTGCCAGATCCATCGCTTCTGGTATGCTCGCGCCGATTTCTTGCGCCAGCATCTCCCATACAGGAATACCGAGTTCAGCTAGCTGCATCATCTCCTCAGCAGAAACTTTACCCTTGGCACGCATCTGCCCCAGGGCACGTACAACTCGCTGAATCTCGAATTCGCCACCGCCGAGCGCAGCCACGCTGTCGCCGAGCGCTGTCATCATCGGGATAATCTCATTCGCCTGGAAACCGAACGCCAGCAACATTCGGCTCCCCCGCATTAGCCCAGGCATTTCAAACGGAGTACGCGCGGCAAACCCGGCCAGGTCCGCTAAAAACGCCTTCGCCTTTTCTCCGCTCCCCAACAATGTGCCAAAGGCAATTTCAGATTGTTCCATCTGTGCGGCAAGTGTGATAGCATACCCCCCGGCAACACCCATTGCGGCACCGACGGCCAGTATCCCGCCCGCCAACATATTTGATGCTTCTCCCGCTGTCTGCATCCGCTGCTCAAGAGCCGCGATTTTAGTCTTAGCCAGAGCCGAACCCTGCACAAACTTATCCATGCGCAAACCAAGCTCAGCATAAATCGTCCCCAGGCTCACCGCCACGTCGCGCCACCTCCAATCGCTGCCGCTCCAACGTAAAATGTGCCGCTGCTTCATCTAGCAAAAAGGCACGCAACCCGTCCAGCACCAAAAAATCAGACGGTTTCCTCTGGTAAAGCGCCGCCACGTTTATTAGGCGCTCGAACCCCGCGCTCGTCACGAAAGGAGGACAATCCTTCGCCCCGCTCGCCATATAGCATGTACAGGTAGATTGCAGCAAGCTGCTCCGCGTTAAGCGGGGCGATAGCCGTTAGCTGCTCATATGTTGGCTCCACCAATGCCTGCTGTGCCAGCACGTCCAGCGACGCCAAGACACGCTTCGCATCGGCAGCCGGTGTCTCGGTTTGACGGTTAACCTCGTCCTCAATCTCCTGACGCGACTTCCCTTCCCGTGCCTGCTGATAGGCAAGCGCGATAAGTGGATTACCAATATTTGTTTCCAGGATAGCGGTAGTCAGGTCAACGTACTTGATCTTGACGTTGATAACTGTGCCCGGGCGAAACCCTGGTATCGTGATAACTTCCGGCGCTGTCTGTACTCGTATCGCATCAAGCGATGTAACAACCTTGTTATCCACACTACACCAACTCCGCCGGTAATGTGTCCACAAATTCCCAGCGGTACACCGGAATTGCCAGCACCGGGTTCTCCTGTACGCTGACCTCAAGTTCCGCGACTGCCCACTCATTATCCGTCATGACCGGCGGCTTCGGAGCGCGGCCGATACAGAAAGGAAAGGTGATCCGCAGGAACCCATGCGTCACACCCTGCCCGAGAAAATTTTCAGCGAACGCTTCCGCCAGAAACGGGGTTCTCGCTACCGCCGTCATCAGCGGAGCATTATAACCAATTGTTGCTCCTCCCGCTTCGATCCGCGTTCCACCGCCGACGATCTCCACGGCACGGGCATCCATCCGGGCGTTCCGGAACGTCAGGTCCAGTCCGATTATAACCGGGTTACGGATTCTCACGGCGAGAAGAGCATCGCCGCCCCACAGCGCCGATCTATCGCCCGCCTCATAAACGGGCGTTCCATCAACCGATTGTGCCGTCCGTATACCAAAACGTACCGGCGTAACGGGCATGCCTCCGGTCGCTAAGAGCGGTGTCAACACCAGCCCCCGGCAACCGTGTATATATCCAGTTCTTGTCTGCGGTACAGCCATGGTTGTTCATCCTCCTTTTTGTTAGCTTCTAAACACGCCGACAGTCAACGCCGTCGTAAGCGAATAGGTGATATACACACGCCCGTCCGAACGATTATACCGGCCAGGTTCAAAAGCGGGTGTACGGTGACGCGTCCCTACGGCTACCGTGAAAACCAGGTCATGGTCAAACCCCTGGTTACATGCCGCGTGAGAATCGATAGTGATCGTGATTGCCGCCGTGTGGCCGTTAACGAACTCCAGCGAAACCCGTCCGTCGTTAATAAAGTTATTTCCGGCAGTAGCAGCCGCGACGAACACCGGCACCACGCCAACGCCGATGATATCTTGCGGTGTGATCGCTATGCTCATGGCTTACACCTCCTTTTTACATTACTACCGCGCTCGCGGCGGTAAAAGTTATTACACGGTTGATCAGCTTGCGCT
>QLUB01000137.1 GCA_018725205.1 candidate division NPL-UPA2 bacterium | reverse complement strand
AGGGCGCAAGCCGGAGTCTACAAGCACCGGTTGCGCGTGTGCAAGCAATGCGAACCATGGCGCAGGTGCAGGTGGCATGTTGTAGCATATGATTGTGTTATAGCGTCGGCCGGTGTTGTACATGAGGCTACCTCCTTACAAATTAACCCAAGCCCCGGCTTGCCGCCCCTGAAACGCCGGTATTGTGGTATTGTAAATCATCAGCCCGTCCGGTGGCGTAGGAATCGCGTCCCGTTGTGCCGTGGTCATGCGCGGAGGAAGAAAACCTTGGGTGGTGCTTTCTATCTCAAGGACGGCCGCGGCGTGCGGCAGTCTCCCTACACCTACAATTATCCGAGGAAACGAGACAGGCGCAACTTGAAACTGTAACAGCGATGGATCAACCATGATGATTCGCGCATTATGGTCTACGTCATCCGCAAACGCGAAGTCAATAAACATTGCGAATCCCTGAGCAAACCCTGTTCGGCCTCGGTGCAGCTCGATTGAGGGATTATTATTGCCATCTACGGTCATCAAGAACCGCGCGTTACCTGTATTTCGCCCGTCACCCATCCCCGCGCCCTCCAGGTGCAATTTCGCCCTCGGAGTTGCCGTCCCGATGCCGACGTTGGCTGTTCCATCAGTTACCACCACTTCACTTGCTGCGGCAAGGCCGGTATCGTCCACGGTCAGCGCGGCAATCGTTGCGATAGCACCCGTTGTCGCAGGTGTTCCACCGCTAAACGTGCGCCAGACGCGGTAATCGACCGCGCCAGGCACTGCTGTCCAGGAGACACGATTAAAGTTAGTGGCAGACAGTGTCGCATTGCCGGTTGTGATTGTCGTTTCTGGACTTGCTGCCGTCTCACCGATACGTGTTCGCGCCGTCACGCGGTAACGATATGTGGTAGTCCCTGCCGCACCTACTACGGTGACGGTTGGCGCAGCGGGAGACGCAATAGGCGTGACAACCAACCCGCCACGCAAAATGTCCCCGCCGTCGTTGCGTAAGCGTGTATCTGTTTTCGCCTGTGCGCCGGCGACACTTTCTACCGTCGATGTGCCTACACCATGGATACCGGTGGCAGCCGGCACATGTGCATTAGCTGCCGCCAGTGTCGTCGCCGGAGCGTCCCACCAAGCTCCTGCGCCAGTAATCGCCGTGATGCGGTTGGCAAGCCAAGACACCAATTGCCGCACCGTACCAGACGGGCTTGCCGGAGGCGCTATCGCCTGGTCAGGAGCAACCGCAGCACCTGTCACGCGTGTAAAGTCCGCAGTTATCGCTGTTCCCGCCGGTTGCTGTGCGTGAAACACTATTGCCCCCTGTGCCGCCAGCAGCAGGTATTCGCCTACCGGTACAATCGCGCCACCACGCCGGATAACCGGTGCCGGTGTTTCAAGCCAGTTCCTGAAATCGTCTGCAGCCTCATAGATGCGTCTATGCCAGGTAGTATCAGGCTGATCTTCCACCACCAGCAGTGTATGCCCTGTCACAGTTGCAGTGCCAAGATCAAGCACTGCTTCCGTCTTACGCACGGCGTCACCTAGACCGGAAACGTCTGCAGCAAAAATTTCACGTGATAATATGCGCCGAAAAGGTATTTTACTCATCAAATCCACCTACTCCTTGTCATGATTTCAAGCCTGCTCCAAGTTGCACCGCCGATTGGCGTGACCGTAATAGTGTTGCTGCCGATAGGTAACACCGGAAAAAGCGGCCGCTCCATGTGCGGCAGAACGTTTGTTCTTGTCGCGCCGACAACGCGTACTACTGTCTTGGCATTCGCCGGCCAGGGCGAATTGATTGCCGCCGCGTCAATCTCCAGCCAGTCGCCGGCGGCAAGCGCGCCACGGTAGACAAGTGTGCGTCCACCGATAGCGATACTTATTTGCTGCCCGCCCGCGCCCGTACTACCACCCTGCAACCGCAGGAGCGGATCAGCTGGAGCAGTTCCGGCCTGTGTAAAAGTGTGCGGCGACGTGGTCATGACCACTGTGGCCGGTGCCACGGCGTAGACAAACGGATCAGCACATGTGAATCGCACAGGAAACATGCCTTGATGAGCTTCAACTCGTGCGTCAATTGCGTCTGCCACAGTGCACCAGTAAAACCTGTCCGGCATAGTGTCAAAAATTAGCCTCTGCATCCCTCGCAGTGGATTTAGCCAAGCGGCAACATGTCCTAGCCGGATTTGACGTTGACTGGCAATGAATGGGTGAGTGTCTACGTCAAGCCAGCATTCCAGTGTGAGAACGCGCTCGCCTAAATCAGGCATGAGACGCAGTGCACCATGCAGTCCTGACATTCGCACAACACGTTCGCGTGTCAGTGGCAACACCGATTCCGCACTATTTAGCAGCCGGACGTGGTATGCCGTGGACGCCTCGCCCGCAAAAGTAAAGCTCATCAGCGCCCTCCCCTCCCGCGTGTCTGTGTCTGGATATGACGGTACAATTGCCGGCTGATATTTTCTATGTCCGCCTCGGATCGGACAGTCATACTTTGGATTTGAATAAGCGGGCCGTTATAGATTACGCCGGCGCCAAGCGCAGCACCTGCTGCCCCTGCGATCCCTGCGCCTGCTATGGCCGGCTGCATACCTCCAGCTATCGGCATTTGTACTTGCAACTCCCTGAGTTTGCCATATTCTTGTTGAATTGCTCGCACACCCGCCCTCACATCGTCTACGAGCGACGGACTTCGTCTGGCAAAAGGATTTATGCGCTGTAAAGCTGAGTTAATTGTGCTGGTGATACCTCCAACAATATCTGAAGCACGACGGAACGGTGCAGCAATGGCTTCTGTGACTCCAGCGACTACGGCACGAATGCTCCCAACCATGTTGGTAATTCGCTGCACCGCCCCGTCCCACAGTCCCTGCACGAATCCTAGTGCTACCGTTATGGCACCGGAAAAGATTTCACGTACCGTCGCCCACAGTCCGGTGAAAAAAGCTGTGACCGTTCCCCAATTACGAATTAACAGGAACACGCCGGCTGCCAGCAAAGCAACGGCCGCAATGATTAAGCCGATGGGACCCGTTAAAACTAAAAATAATACCTTCGCCCCGATCAGGATACCCTTTAACTTTAAAAAAGCACCCTTCATCGCGGCGAGACCTCCGGCGATTTTAGCGACTGCGCTAAACAAGAAGCCCAGAACCATTAGCACCGGGCCAATGGCCGCAGCAAAAGCAGCCGCAATTATAATCATAGTCTTTGTTGTGTCATTAAGATTAGTAAACCATGTGATCATTTTTGATACCTGATCGATCAGCCGAGAAAGAGTGGGCATTAATAAATCTCCCACCTGTTGAGCCAAAACTGTGAGTTGGACTGTAAGTTGTTTCCAAGCAAAACCAGCTTCGTTTATTCCTTGCGTTTGCTCCTTGAACGCGATATCCGTTGCTCCCGCGGTGTCTTGCATTTCCTTGAGTTTTGTGTCAAAAGACCCTGCCTGTCCTTCAGTCAATGCCATGACCGCGACCCCAGCCTCTACTGAACCCCATAATTTTGCCATTTCTATAGCGCTTCCTCCTGATGCCTCATGAAGCTGCCTTAATGCACCCTGAAGCCCAAGCGTCTCTATCATGGCCGCTCCGGAAGCGTGACCTAGGCTTGCTAACTTTTTATCCATAATTTCAGAGGGCGACATTAACCCTTGCAAAACAGCCCGTAACTGTGTCGACACCTCTGCTGCGCTGCCGGTCACACCCGTCAGAGTAGCCATCGTTCCGAATAAATCCTCCATATTCACCCCCATGGCCGCTGCTAGAGGTGTTACTTTACCCATCGATGCCGCAAGTTCCGGGAAAGTGGTTTGTCCTAACCGCACTGTTTGTAACGCCAGATCGCTGACTTTACCGACCGCAGTCGCGGAAGTGTCCCCATAGGCTTTCGTGACAGCACTAGTCAAGGCAATGGCTTCTTCCGTAGTAGACAACCCCGCTGCGGCAGCCTTGGCGTTTATTTCTAAAATCTTAGCCGTATCCGCAGTGTCACCAAAGGCTGAAATAACCTGATACAATCCACGAGTTAAATCTGCCGTGCTTTTTCCCACTTCCACTGCCATGC
>QLUB01000136.1 GCA_018725205.1 candidate division NPL-UPA2 bacterium | reverse complement strand
TTAATCTCTACTATTAATGGAGGTTGAGCCTTTTTCGCGCAAAACTTCCGATTGAACCCTTTTAGAAACGTCCCCTTTGTCCCCTTTGTCAGCCGTTAAGCGCGACGCCCCACAAGCGCTTTAGCTCTACAGTCAAACCTGCAAAACACGGATGCTCCACCGTCTCTTCGTCCATGCCGCAGGCAAGCAGTGCGTAGACGCCATCTCTGAGCGCGAAGCATTCCAAAGTTCTTTCTTCGGGATCGACAATCCAATAGTGCTGTACCTTGGCCTTTTGGTATATTAAGAGCTTCTGCAGCCTGTCTTTGCGGCGGCTGGCGGGAGACGTGATTTCAACCGCTAGGGTAGGCGGCCCGTCAATCCGTGTATCTTGCACGATCATCTTTTGTCCCGCGGCGACATAGAGTAAATCCGGTTGGACTACCGAAATATCGTGAAAGGTTACGTCAAGCGGTGCATCAAGAACTTCGCCTTGCGGGTCAGCTACTGCGAAATAGTCCTCCAAAATGCGTTGAAGTCGACGCGATACTCGCTGGTGCATAACATTTGGAGATGGCTCCCTCACCAAAATGCCGTCAAGAATCTCGAAACGACAGCCCGGTTCCTCGGGCATTTCCAGATAGTCTTGATAGGTGTATTTCTTGGTGGGTTCTGTTGTGTAAGCCGCCGCCTTCTCCTGTACCGCGCCGCTTAACGCCGCGATTACCTCTGCGAGCTTGTAGCGGTATTGCTTGCCTAGCTCGACATACGGTATCTTCTTTTCCCGGGTGTATCGCCAGATAGTTTCTACAGATAGATCTAGGGCGTGAGCCAACGTTTGGGCGGGTATAAGCTCTTTTTCCGTAGGCATGTCACACCACCTCCGTGCCTAGTGTATGCCTATTGCGCACTAAAAGCAACTATAATCAAGTAAAAGAAATACAAAGCGAATGCGCAGTGCCAGGTGATGTCATCGGCGTGACACGTTATCAGCATAAGGATGAGTTTTGGGAAGTGATAGCCTTGTTGGTAAAGTTGGGAATAGACATTCCCTTTACCCTGCAAGCTAGCGCCTGCAAGGCTCTCTGGGCTTCATCCCCCTTCCGCCTCCCGAATATACGTTTGCCCCTCCTTATGCTATAATGCTAGAGGACATACCCTTGGGGGAGGCAGCGAGTTTAGGTGCAAAAGTATATATCGGTCCGCGGTGCGCGGCAGCATAATTTAAAAAACATCGACGTGGACATCCCGCGCGATCAGCTTGTAGTAATTACCGGGCTCAGCGGCTCAGGCAAGAGCTCGCTGGCCTTTGATACTATTTACGCGGAAGGGCAGCGGCGCTATGTGGAATCGCTGTCCGCATACGCGCGCCAATTTCTCGGGCGCATGGATAAACCCGATGTCGACTATATCGAGGGGCTTTCGCCTGCCATCTCTATCGACCAAAAAACCACCAGCCGCAACCCTCGCTCCACAGTGGGCACGGTAACCGAGGTTTACGACTACCTGCGTCTCTTGTTTGCGCGCGTGGGCAGGCCCTACTGCCCACATTGTCGTATCCCTATTGCTCAGCAGACGGTCGACCAAATCGTAGACCAAGTGCTGCAATTACCGGAAGGTACGCGCATCATGGTGCTCGCCCCCGTGATTCGAGGCAAGAAAGGCGAACATGTCAAAGCACTAGACGAACTGAGTCGCGCGGGTTATGTGCGGGCGCGCATCGACGGTGAATTTAAAGAGCTCAGCGAAAACATCGAACTAGAAAAAACCAAAGCGCACAACGTCGAGGCAGTGGTGGACAGGCTGGTGCTCAGGGGGGATATCGGGTCGCGCTTGGCTGACTCCTTGGAAACAGCTACGAGCCTTTCCGGTGGCTTGGTCATAATCGCCCCGGTAGACGGTACAGACACCCTCTACAGCCTTAGCTTGGCCTGCACGGAATGCGGCTTTAGCTTTGGCGAGATCTCGCCACGTTTGTTCTCCTTTAACTCTCCTTTTGGCGCGTGCGCTACTTGCGGCGGCCTCGGTTCGCACCTGGAAGTTGACCCCTCACTCGTTATTCCCGACTGGCGCAAGTCGTTAAACGACGGCGCTGTCGCGCCGTGGGCCGGCAGCAGTAGCAACTACTACCCGCAGCTGTACGCAGCTTTAGGCAAGAACTTCGGCCTTAACCCTGACGTGCCGCTCGACGAGTTGCCGCGCGAAAAGGTTGATCTCCTACTAAGCGGCGACGACAGCAAGAAGATTACTCTCGTCTATGATGCTGGCAACGGGCGCGCTCACACCTACCACACGCACTTCAAAGGTGTTGTCGCCATGATCAACCGCAACTACAAGGAAACTACCTCGGAGTACATTCGCGAAGACCTCGAGAACTACATGAGTTCGAGGGCTTGTCCCGATTGCCATGGAGCGCGCCTAAAGCCCGAAGCGTTGTCGGTGCTGCTAGGTGCTCACAATGTAGCCGAGGTTACAGCACTTAATATCCGAGCGGCACTGGAGTTTATCGATGCCCTGACGCTAACCGAGAAAGAGCAACTTATCGCCAAGCAGATACAACGGGAGATTACTGCCCGGCTTAACTTCCTAATTAACGTAGGCTTAGATTACCTGACACTTTCTCGTAAGGCGGGCACTCTTTCGGGCGGCGAAGCACAGCGCATACGTTTGGCGACACAGATAGGCTCAAGCCTGATGGGGGTTGTCTACATTTTGGACGAACCCAGCATTGGCTTGCACCAGCGCGATAATGCCCGACTGGTCAAAACTCTCAAGGATTTGCGTGACTTAGGGAACACTGTCTTGGTGGTAGAACACGACGAGGAAACTATGCGCCAGGCGGATTACATTATCGACATCGGCCCGGGGGCGGGAGAGCACGGGGGGCAAATTATCGCGCAAGGAAAACTCTCGGACATTTGTGCGCATCCCAGTTCAATTACAGGCGACTATTTGAGTGGTCGCCAAGGGATCGAAGTGCCATCATCGCGGCGCGACCCCAACTGCAAGTGGCTGGAGCTGGTAGGGGCGACGGAAAACAATCTGCGAGACATCACCGTGCGCATTCCGCTCGGGGTGTTTGTTTGCGTTACCGGCGTTTCCGGCTCAGGCAAAAGCACGCTCGTCAACGAAATCCTTTACAAGCGCCTAGCGCAAGAGATAAGCGGGGCCAAAGCTAGGCCGGGGGCGCATCGGGAACTCCTGGGACTTGAGCACATCGACAAGATCATTGAGATTGACCAGTCGCCCATTGGGCGCACACCGCGCTCTAACGCTGCTACTTACACGAGCACGTTTGAGCTGATTCGCCACTTGTTTACACAGACGCAAGAGGCCAAAATGCGCGGCTACAAGCCTGGACGTTTCAGCTTTAACACTAAGGGCGGGCGGTGCGAGGCCTGCAAGGGCGACGGCATCATCCGGATTGAAATGCATTTCTTGCCCGACGTTTATGTGCCCTGCGAAGTCTGCAAGGGTCAGCGCTACAACCGCGAGACCCTAGAAGTGCGCTTTAAAGGGTCAAATATTGCCGAGGTGCTTAATATGACAGTAGACCAAGCGCTAGGCTTTTTTGCCAATGTGCCCCGGATTGAGCGCAAGCTGCAAACCCTAGCAGACGTCGGTCTTGGCTATATTCGCCTGGGTCAGCCTGCGACTACGCTGTCTGGCGGCGAAGCACAGCGGGTGAAGTTAGCCACCGAGCTAGCTCGCCGCAGTACGGGCAAAACACTGTATATTCTCGATGAGCCGACAACCGGACTGCATATTGCCGACATTCACCGCCTGCTCGGCATGCTGAGCCGCTTAGTCGAAGCGGGTGATACTGTGCTAGTTATCGAGCACAATCTCGATGTCATTAAGACCGCCGATTACGTCATTGACCTTGGCCCTGAGGGCGGCAACATGGGCGGCAAGGTGATTGCGTTGGGCACGCCCGAGGACATCGCGGCCACACCGGGGAGCTACACTGGCGCCTTTCTAGCTCGCGTGCTGCGTGTTTAGTGGGAGTGAGAGGTGGCTTTCGCTTTCCGCTATCCGCTTTCCGCTTTCCGCTATCTGCTAAGTGCCAAGTGCCAAGTGCCAAGTGCCAAGTGCCAAGTGCCAAGTGC
>QLUB01000135.1 GCA_018725205.1 candidate division NPL-UPA2 bacterium | reverse complement strand
ACTGATAGCAACAAGTAGTCCGCTTATCCAACGCGTTAATCCAAGCAACTGCGCTACAAGTTCCTCGCCGTAGTCAACAGTGTCCACTCCACGCATCTTGCGGATAACCTCGGCCACAGAACTCACTTCGTCCGCCGCTTGGACGCGTACTCTAAACACGTCCGGCAATGGGTTGGTCGCCGGGGTGAAAACCTGAAACAGACCCGGGTCACCTAGCGACTGCCCGAGCTCTCTTAGCCCCACCTCACGCGGAACAAAGACTATCCCGCTTACGCCCTGTAGTTGGCTAAGCTCGCTACGGAGCGCGTTAGCGTTCGCTCCCATGTCCGCAAACACGGCTATCTCCACATTGCTTTCAATGGTGCGCACAATATGTCGCACGTTTGCCGACAAAAGCATAAACCCGCCGAGAATAGCGAGCGAAACGGCGACCATACTTGTGGTAACCAGTGCCAGCAAGGCATTGCGCCTAAGCGACACTACGCCCTGCCTGAGGCTATAGCGCAAGGAGTTAAGGTTCATTGCTGTAACCTCCCCGTCTAACATCGCGTATGATGCGTCCCCGCTCCAGTTGTACGACGCGCTGACGCAGGCGATCCACCATGTCTGAATCATGCGTAGCAATCACTACGGTAGTACCCGCTCTGTTGATGGCTGCAAACAGCTCCATCAGTTGCAGGGCATTATCTGGGTCGACATTACCCGTGGGCTCATCCGCCAGTATGAGCTGGGGCTTGCGCACCATAGCCCTGGCAATCCCCACGCGCTGCTGCTCTCCACCCGATAACTCCGCCGGAAAGGCATGCATGCGGTCAAGCAGCCCCACGTCCTCGAGCGCCGCTGGCACAGACTTGCGAATGGACTGTGGTGAATGCCCTACTACTTCCAGTGCAAAGGCGACGTTTTCAAAGACGGTCTTTTGTTTGAGCAGACGGAAGTCCTGAAATACCATGCCGATCTTCCGTCGATAGCGCAGGAGTTCTCCCCCACTAAAATGCGCGAGGTTACGCCCGCGATAGGTGATAACGCCGCTGCTTGGCAAGTATTCGCGGAACAATAAGCGCAGTAGCGTGCTCTTGCCGGCTCCGCTTTGTCCTACAAGAAACACAAACTCGCCGCTCGCAATAGTCATGGTAACAGACTGCAGAGCTGGCTCCCTGCTCCCAGGGTAACGTTTGCTGACCTCGTTAAGGCTAATCACTTTAAAGTCCTCCCATGCTGTCAATGAGCCATATTGCTTTAAGCGGGGGTACTCGCTCTGGATACGAACAAATGTCGCATAGTTACTGATGTTAAGACGACAAACCCTCCCAAGAGCGCCCATGGACCCGGAGTCTCGCGGAGCAGCAAGAACGCCCACACAGGGTTAAGTAAGGGTTCAAGGACGGGGATAAGAATAGCATCCAGCGCGCTGACGTGTTTAATGGCAAGTGAATACAGGATGTAGGGGATGCCCAGCTGCACCACGCCCAGCACAATAAGCGGCAGCCAATCGGCGGCAGCAGGCAGTCCGAAAGCCAAGAAAGGGATACCAATTAGAGCGGTTATCGCGTTGCCAAGTAAGATGGACAGAATTGGCGCGCCGTCTTTCTGGTAACGCAGCAGCACCACGAGACAGGCAAAGCTCACGCCGCTGAGCAAAGCAAAGGCGTTCCCGACCATGCCGGCTGGACTAAGGAAGTCCATAAAAAACATGGCAACGCCCGCAAAAGTAGTGGCAATAGTCACCCAGTCGAGTGCGGAGTTTTTCTCCTTGAGAAACCTTTGTGCCAAAAGCGCAACGTAGATAGGCGCGGTAAACTGCAGCATAATGGCATTGGCAGCCGTGGTGAGGCGGTTGGCGGCTACGAACAAAATCACCGTCGCCGCATAGGCAAGAGCGGCGCCCACCTGCGCCTTACTCCACGTGAAGTTAGGCACTCCCACAAAACCTAGGATGACAATAAAGGCAATGGCGCTGCGCGTACCAGCTATGGCTAGAGGATGCAACTCCACCGACTTAATTAGGAAACCACCCAGGCTCCACAGCACAGCCGTTGTAGCTAACATTAACACCGCAGTGGTACGGCGCATAGACAACACTCCATTCCGTATGACGCATATGCCTGACTTAATCTATTTCGCCCTTGCTACCGAAATTACCTGCCAAGCGACGCGCCTTCCGGTGGAACAAAAATAACCGTCCCCAGCGTTCTTCAACACGGGGGACGTGAAATTTTGTCCGCCTCTACTGCTTCAGCAGAGTTGGCTTGGGGGTTTGGGACCGCTGGCAGCGAGACCCGGTTCTAGAGCCATAGGAGCGAGCTTAACATACATAAAGTACGCGAAGACAAGCACTGCGGAGGCTGCTCCTACCGGATAGGAAATGGAGGTCGCCAGACGGAAGCCCTCGGGAGCTTGGAGTATATAGGTGACGGACACAGCAGTCATAAAGGTGGCGGGCACAGTGCAAATCCAGTGCAGCTTACCCATTTTCTTAAGGTACACGGCGGCGGCCCAAAGCATAATCATGGCCAAAGTCTGGTTAGACCAAGCAAAGTAGCGCCACAGGATTTGGAAATTAATGGTCGTCAACCAGATGCCGACTGCGAACAACGGCAGGGCAATAGCGAAGCGGTTAACGATAGGAAGCTGGTTAATCTTAAACGCGTCGGCAATCGTCAGGCGCGCGCTGCGGAAAGCGGTGTCGCCGCTGGTGATTGGGCATGCTACCACGCCTAATACGGCCAGCACGCCACCCACGACGCCAAGTAGCTGCACAGAGACATGGTGTACTACGCCGGCTTGTGCGCCTAGCTGACCTAATCCTGCCTGCAGTTGAGGTGTACCGCCAAAGAACGTGAAAGCAATTGTCGCCCAGATAAGGGCAATAAAGCCTTCAGCGATCATGGAGCCATAGAACACACGGCGGCCATACTTCTCGTTAGTCATGCAGCGCGCCATCATCGGCGACTGCGTGGCGTGGAAGCCGGAAATCGCGCCGCAGGCGATGGTAATAAACATGAGCGGCCAAAGCGGCAAGTTACGGGGATGCAAGCTAGCGAGCGTCATCTCAGGAATAACCATCGCCCCGCTGATGTGTCCCCACAGCATAGCGCCGCCAATACCGACGGCCATAAACAAGAGGGCGAGACCAAAGATTGGGTAGATTTTGGCTATGAATTTATCAATGGGGAGCATCGTGGCTAAAACATAGTAGACGATAATCACCCAAATCCAATGCGCGCGCGTAATGGACTCTGGAGTAAGCCTAGCCAGAAGGCCCGCCGGGCCGGTAATAAACACGGTGCCGACCAGCACCAGTAACACTACGGAGAAAACGCGCATTACCTGCTTGGCTACATCACCAAGGTAAAAGCCTACCAGTTCAGAAACCGAGGCACCTTTGTGGCGCAGGGACAACATACCGGAGAAGAAGTCGTGTACGCCCCCGGCAAAAATGCAGCCGAATACAATCCAAAGCAACGACACAGGACCCCACAGGGCGCCTAGTATCGCACCAAAGATCGGGCCAAGACCCGCAATGTTTAAAAACTGGATAAGGAAGATGCGTTTCCATTCAATGGGGACAAAGTCGACGCCGTCGGCCATGGTCGTGGCGGGCGTTGCGCGGTTCTCGTCGATGCCAAACACTTTTTCTACGAAAGCGCCGTAAACAACATAACCGCCGATAAGCAATGCTACTGCTACTAGAAATGTAAGCACTATTACCCCTCCCCTATTTAAGATACTTAAATATTATGCGTACTTCCGGCTAAAGTGCACAGTTTTCGTCTAAGCAGTCAAAAAACAGGCCTGAATGGCCTGTTTTGACGTTTAGATCCCCACGCGTAGCCTAAACTCTTTGACCTGTTTGCGACTTACAGGCACTTCCGCTTGAAAGCCATCTAGTTTCAGTACGTAGCCCCCGCTAAACCACGGTGATACTTCCTTGATCTTGTCCAAGTTAACGAGGTAGCCGCGGTGACAGCGGAAAAAGTTATGATTGGCAAGCTTCTCCTCGAGCTCCTGCAGCGACAGGTCGCTTTTGTAGACCGCCTGCTTAGCTCCAATTATAATATCCCGCCCATCGGCAAAGGCCAAGGAAATAT
>QLUB01000134.1 GCA_018725205.1 candidate division NPL-UPA2 bacterium | reverse complement strand
ACTGAGAGGCACGATACTCAAAATCAGTAAGCGGCACGGCTACTGTACGGATCTCCGGCGCGAAAAGCGCACGTGCCTGTTCTGTGGTTAAGTTATTCATCTACGTCCTCCTTTTTCGCTGGCAGCGGGACGCCATATGGTGAACCGCCAACCGGGACGGGGTGCGGTACCATGCCTAATCCGTCAGGCAACGGTGGCAGGCCGTCTTTTGCCCGCGCTTCGTCGATCAGCCACTGTCCGCTTTGCACTTTTTTCAAGCTGATTTCCGCTTCTGTGGCTAGGTCGCCTCGGATCATGCCGGACGTATCAAATGCCGCGTATATTTCTGCCGCGCCGAACAGATCGGGATCAGCATTAATGGCTGCCTCAATCCGATGTAACCGCGGTACAAGCCCGTGTCGCATCCAACGATCCTGCTCGTGTTCCGGCGAAACCGGTTTGTCCGTCTTGGCATCAATGCCCAAAAACCATGCAGGGACACGGAAAATCCTAGAGACGTCCATCACAGAAAGCGCCATGGCCTCGACGAATTCCGCGTCTTTCTGCGTTAAGCCCATGGCGGTCACTGTTGCGCCACCGCCAACAACTTTAGTCTTACCTGCATTATACACTCCAGCGTGCTCGCCGTCAAAGCTCTCACGCCACTGGTCAGCTTGTGACTTAGTAATACCCGCCGGGAAACTTACCACAAGGCCGCCGGCGGCACCGTGCCGGTAAATCGTCGCCTCATATTGTTGTTTAGCCGCGATTATACCAAGCGACGTGCGGAAAAGTGAGATCGGCGATGGTGATACCAGCTGCCCCATTCCACCGCGGCCGGGGATGTGCAAGATGGTTGAGTTATCCACTCTGACGCTGCCATATCGCGTTGCCTCCTCGGGAGCCACCCAGGCGCCACCGAAGTGCACGTCATAGACAATAGCTTTATCCGCCGAGACACTCGGCGAGACTTGGTCAGGATGTAGTGCCCACAGCCGGACTGTTTTGCCGGTAGTGTCTTTGGATTTCCAGATGTAAGCATTGCTGCGGAAATCAAGACTAGATTGGACGGTCTCCCAAAAATTGAAAGTGTCTTGCACAGGATTCGGACTGCCCCGAAAAAGCCGCGATTGCCAAGCACCGGTCACCCGCTCTCTAGCCGGACCCTCGCCGCGCCAAATGCGCATCGGCAAACTTGCGACGGATTCGGCCGCAAAAGTCACAGCAGCATGTACAGCAGGGATGCCCGCCACAAGCGCGGCGTTGACCGGCACACCGGCTGCTGACATAGCACCCGCCCTACGTCCAGCAAGTAAATCGTCCATGATGGCGCTGCGCCGTTCGTAGCCCAACGCGGATAGGATGCGGGTTACCACTGAATCGCCCATAAGCCACCTCCTGCGATTTCGTCTTGTGAATATGCCGCAATTGCCATGGCCAATGCGATCGCGGCATCCACTTTCTGCGTTTCGTCTGTCCTACGTCCATGTGACTGCAACGGTTTTGCCAACCTCCACGAGCCACGGCTTGTTTGCTTTGCTTCCGCAGCGAGCACATGCTGCCGGAAGATCAGATTACCGTTGTGGACAAGTTTCTGCTGCTCGATGTAGTCATGCAGTCCCTGGCTAGCTGGTACCATGTGCTTTTCAACTTGCGGCACTTCGATCATACGGATGCCGTCTGCCGATAACAGCTCCGCTGACCGGCGAAACTGCCATGGATCAAAACCTACGCCACGCAGGGTATATTTACCCGCCACCCTGCGTATTTCCGACTCAACCAGCGGCAGTAAAGTTTTGACATGCTCTCTCGCAGGGTTGTAGATCGTGGCTTGCGTCCGAAGCCTGCCGTCCGGTGTGGGCGAAATAAGTACGATCGCGCTTGTGTCACGCTTTTCACCAACATCCACCGCCGCCCATACATCAGCGCCGTCTTCGATCTGTGCCTCGCGCGAATTACAGCAGGCATCCCAGCTGCCAGGTTGAATTGCAGCGTCCGCGCCAAGCACCCATTGGTTGAGCACCAACCGCCTGAACACCGATTCTGGTACTTCCGACGCAAGACGCTCAAGCTCCGATAGCGGTAACCATGATGCAGGATTACACGCCCGCCAAATCGCGCGATCGGATACCTCAGCAGCATCAGGCGCAGCTATCCAGATCAACAAACTGCCGGCATCCTCGTTTTTGCCAATTAACATACAGCCATCAGCACTGTATGTTAGCTTATGCGTCTTGATCATAGCGTCGTATTTTTCACCAAGTAAAGAGGCTTTGTTCGCACCGGCTGTTGTGATTATCAGCGTGATGGAATCTTCCCGCTTTTGCGTGGCTGTCACCAGCGCGAAGAATAGTTCCTCCTGCTTGTTAGTTTTAAAAGCGTGCAACTCATCCATGATGGCGGCACTGACGGATAGTCCATGCTGCAGGTCGCCATCTGCGGAAAGTACCCGCATCCGGCCGTTGTTGTGTGTGCAAGCGATCGCTGATGTCCGGCTTTTTGGAAAATGCAGGAAGTCAACCAGCGGTCCTCCGCGTGGCATACCGTGGGCAAAGCCGTGGACTATACTAGCTTGATCGCGTGAAGCCGCAGCGCAATAAATGTCTGGTGCGTCGCTTCTGGTGATCAGTTCAAAAAGTCCTATCCCTGCCGCGAGCGGCGATTTACCGTTGCCGCGTGGCAACCCCAAGAGGACCGATCGCCACTTTCGCCGGCCGCGGTCGTCTATCTCGTAGATCAGATCAATAATTTCACACTGCCACGGTTCAAGTGCGAAAGGTTGCCCGATGAACGCACCTTTCGTATGCCGGAGGTTGCCGGCAAAAAATTCTGCTACGGCGGGACCGAGCGTCCTCATTTTTTATCACCACTATCCCCAACCGGGGGTCCGCCGAAAAACGGCGATGGTGGCTTTACAATTTTGCTAGTGCCGTCACGAAGGACACGCAGCTGGCCTAACCCAGGGACGTCCTTTTCGACCGTCTTACTTTTGACGCCCATGCCGGCGAGCCGCGCCCGCGCTGTGGGGCCAATGCCTAATATGTCGCAGCAGTGACGGTATTCCATTAGGGAATCGCGCTGCATCTTAACCGCAGGGTTAGCCTCGAGGGACACATATTGGTTCTCCCCCGCGCCGCGCTTCACAGGGTAGGCCACACCCACTCTGTCTATCTTTTCCTGTGCGCACATAGCCACTCCATAATGCATTGCGGCGGTGATGATCATCGTCCTATCTGCGGCGTCCAAAATGCCAGAGTCCCAAAGATCGCCGACTAAAAGACGAAACGCCTTTTTCGCGTGACCAGTGAGTTCCTTCGGGCAAGACGGCTTTCGCCTGCCGCCGATAATGAGCGGCGTTTTAGCCCTCTGGCGTGTGCCGAGGGTGCCGTCACGAATGTGCAGTTCCGTCGGTTTTGGTGGTCTACCTGTTCTTGCCATGATGATCCTCCTTTTTGCCGCAGTTTTGCCGCGCCGGTCGAAACGGCGAATTTTACATTTTCACGAAGAAAGCTTGGGGGCAGGTATGAGGGGAGCCTGTTTGCGGGGATACCCCCCCTAGTATGTGTAATTTTTCCACCACCGCCGGATGATAACCGGCCAGTTAACGCCGTCATCCCTTGTTGCCGTTCGCGCTATACACGTCTCGGCGTCCACAGCCAACAAGACTACGTTGCTGCTTATTTCGTCTCGCTCTGCCTTTGTTGCTGCCATCGCTATGATCCAGCAGGTATGCGGGTATAGTTTAGCCGCCTCGATGTAGGCCGCTCGCATAAATAGCATTGTTCGGTTGGTATCAAAGCTCCATAGGCCACCAGCCACAGCCGCCAAAATGTCGTCATAGTCCCAGACGAGGTCGTTTTCTTCGCGGTGTTCCCGGACGTAGGTTGTTTTGCCTGCTCCGGGGGGTCCCGCAACAAGCACTAATCTGCCACCAGCTTGGTTATAACCATGACGCTGCGCCGTAAGCGTTGTAAGAAAACGGTTTACTCGCGCCAATGGTTTCACCTCCCTACTCCCTGCTCCACCATGTCGGCGGCCATGGCACACAGCACATAGTGCCACACATTCTTCCGGATCGCACGGATTGCGACCCTCTGCCACGAGCTGCGCCACCGGCTGCAGGTGGTGCA
>QLUB01000133.1 GCA_018725205.1 candidate division NPL-UPA2 bacterium | reverse complement strand
GGACGGTGGAGAGTGGCTGGCGGCTGGCGGCAGGCAGAGAACGGTCAGCACATAGGTAACACTTTCGAGTAACATGTGGGGTGACAAACGTAAGGGAGGTCACCCAGTGCCTTGGAAGGAGACGACGATTATGCGCCAAAAACTAGACTTTGTTACCAGTGCCTTGACCGACGATGTTAACTTTACGGAACTGTGCGCGGAGTACGGCATTAGCCGAAAGACCGGATACAAGTGGATGGAGGATTCCACGCTGATGGTCGACGGGGCCTAGTAGAGCAACCTCGCAGCCCCATCCCACATCCTACTTCTCACCTCTCACTTCTCAAACAGGCGCCGCGCGGCGCCTGTTTGTTGTATTGCCGAAAAGTAAGCGTAGCGATACAATATGCTTGACGTGTAGCGGCAGAAAGGTAGTGACACCATGGGAGTTGTAATCCGTTTGCTGCGCCAAGTGCAGCCTTACAGGTGGCGTGTAGCTCTCGCGCTCGGCATGGTTTTCATGAGCACGGGGCTGGTAGCGGTGCAACCCATGCTGATTCGGTTCACAGTGGACGAGGTTTTTCAAGCGGGACGGTGGCACTTGCTTGGTTGGGTAGCGCTCGGACTGCTTCTAGCTACCGTCCTGCGCTCGGCCTTTGGCTATCTTGAGCGCATCAGCATGGAGTGGATTGCTCAGCGAACGATTTATGACCTCCGTAACGCTATCTACCATCATCTGCAGTCACTTTCCTTTAGTTTTTACGACCAAGCCCAAACCGGCGAGCTGATGTCGCGGGCTACCGCCGACGTGGAGATGATGCGCCGCTTCCTGAGCTTTGGCATCTTGCGTCTGACGAGCAGCGCACTGACTCTTGTTGTCGTCATGACGTTGCTCCTGACGATGGATGTTCGTCTGGCATTAGTTTCAATGGCCAGCATTCCGCTGCTCGTTCTCGCTATTTGGCGGTTTGCTACTACTGTGCGCCCGCGCTATAAGCAGATACAAGAGCAGCTGGGCACTATAACTGCCGTGCTGCAAGAAGCTATCGCCGGGGTGCGCGTAGTGCGTGCCTTTGCGCAGGAAGACCGCGAAATCGAGCGCTTTCGCCGCGAAAATTGGCACTACCTAGACTTAAACATCACCACGGTGCGTTTGTGGGCCCTGTACTTCCCCCTGATGACCTTCCTTGGAGGCCTCGGTAGCACGGTGGTGCTGTGGTATGGCGGCAGCCGCGTTATCGCCGGCGAGCTCTCTGTAGGGGCTATGATTGCTTTTCAGACACTCTTGATGCAGCTCGTTATGCCCATACGTATGCTCGGCTGGCTAGTCAATATGGCTAGTCAAGCGGTAGCGGCGGGCCAGCGCGTATACACAATTTTGGACACGGCAAGTGATGTGCGGGACAAGCCAAGCGCGGTAGATCTGGTGCGTCCGGCTGGACACGTGCGCTTTAACCGCGTGTCGTTTTCGTATGATGGAAAGTCCTCCGTGCTTGACGATGTCTCGATTGACGCAAAGCCCGGCCAGACCATTGCTTTGCTTGGCACCACAGGCTCGGGCAAGTCTACGGTAATCAATCTCATTCCGCGTTTCTACGATGTAACTACAGGCAGCATTACCATAGACGGCATGGACGTGCGCGATGTGACCCTAAAGAGCCTGCGCGCCAATATCGGTATGGTGCTGCAGGAGACTTTCCTGTTTTCTGCCTCACTTAAGGATAACATTGCTTACGGCCGTCCCGGCGCTAAAGAGCATGAGCTTATCGCCGCCGCTAAAGCTGCACAAATCCACGACTTTATCCTCTCGCTGCCCGAGGGCTACAACACCTTAATCGGCGAGAGGGGCATCGGTTTGTCGGGAGGGCAAAAGCAGCGCGTGGCTGTGGCGCGGGCTTTACTGATGGACCCTCGCGTATTGATTCTCGATGAAGCTACTTCCAGTGTAGACAGCGAAACCGAATTAGCCATGCAGCGAGCACTGCAGGCCGTTATGCGTAACCGCACCACCTTTGTTATTGCCCAGCGACTTTCTACAGTACGGGGCGCCCACCAAATCATCGTTCTGCAGGAAGGACAGATTGTGGAGCAGGGGACACACGACACGTTGCTTGCGCAAAACGGCATCTACCGCGAGATTTATGACCTGCAGTTTAGACAACAGGACAGCACACAGAATCAAACAGACAAGGGGGGTGAGTAAATGCGCGGCGGGGGCGGCGGCGTTGGCGGAGCGGGGGGCCCCATGGGTCCCATGGGGCGGCTCGATATCGATGCGGTAGAAGTTAAAGTTGAAACCAAGGTGCTGCGGCGCATAGTGCCCTATGTCCGACCGTATACTTGGCACTTGTTGGCGGGGCTCATGTTTATGTTGGTAGTCACCGTCACTGGCTTAGTTGCACCTTACCTTGAAGCGGTAGTTATCGACAGGTACATTTTGAATCAGACTGGGTTGACCGCGTCCGAGCGAGGAGCCGGAATCACGGGCATCGCCCTGGTGTACATCGCACTCTTTGTGGCGGGGTGGGTGTGCTCGTACTGGCAGACATTCTTTGTTTCGTGGGCGGGGCAAAACGTTATTTTCGCCCTGCGGCAGAAGATGTTCAATCATCTGCAGAAGCTGTCTTTTTCCTTCTACGATAATCTCGAGGCAGGCCGAATAATGAGCCGCCTCACCAACGACGTCAACAGCTTAAATGAGCTGGTTTCTTCCGGCATACTTAATGTCGTCAATGACCTAGTGACTCTGCTCGGCATTGTATTTATCCTCGTACGTCTAGATTGGCGGCTTGCGCTCTTTACTTTCACCACTTTCCCCTTGCTGTGGTTCGTAGCGACAGGGTTTCGTGGCAAAATGCAGCACGCTTACCACGACGTGCGCCGCAAAGCCGCCACGGTGAATGCCAGTCTACAGGAGAGCATTTCCGGTGTGCGCGTCACGCAATCCTTTGTGCGTGAGGAACGCAATGCACAGCGCTTCGATTCGACAAATATGGACAATATGCAGGCTAATATGCAGGCAGCGCAAATTAACTCGGCCTTTATCCCGCTCGTGGAAATTGTGTCGACGCTTGGTGTATGTATTGTCGTTTGGTACGGGGGCATCCGTGTCCAAAGCGGTGAGCTCTCCATCGGCATAGTGTACGCTTTCTTGCGCTACGTGTCCCGCTTCTTTATGCCGATACGCGACCTCAGCCAAGTCTATAATGTTTGGCAGTCTGCCACGGTCTCTATCGACCGTATTTTTGAGCTATTAGACATGGAGCCCAGCGTCAAAGACAGCCAAGACGCTTTCGAGCTTCCCCCGGTTGTCGGACACGTGCGCTTTCGGGACGTAACTTTTGGCTATAAAGCAGACTTGCCGGTGCTGCACGGTGTAAACATCGACATTCCGCCGGGACGCACCGTCGCCGTCGTAGGAGCCACGGGTGCCGGTAAAAGCTCGCTGATTAATCTCTTGTGCCGGTTTTACGACCCGCAGGCTGGGAGCATCACTCTAGACGGCTACGATTTGCGCGATGTCACGCAGCGATCACTGCACCAACAAGTAGGGCTAGTGCTACAAGACACTTTTATCTTTTCCGGCACAGTGGGGGAGAACATTCGCTATGGCAAGCCGAACGCCACCGACAGCGAGGTCATTGCCGTAGCGCAAGCGGTGAATGCGCATGAATTTATCACCAAATTGCAACAAGGCTATGACACCCCCGTCCACGAGCGTGGCGCTCGCCTCTCGGTCGGCCAGCGCCAGCTGATTGCCTTTGCCCGCGCGCTCCTCAGCAACCCGCGGGTGCTAATCCTTGACGAAGCAACCTCAAGCGTCGATGCCTACACCGAAGTCTTGATTCAAAAAGCGCTAGTTACACTACTTAAAGGGCGCACAGCGTTCATTATCGCGCACCGCCTTTCAACGCTTAGGCAAGTAGACTTTGTCTTAGCCCTAGAACAAGGCCGCGTGGCAGAACAAGGCACGCCGGAGGAACTCCTGCGGCAAGAGCACGGCGTCTACCGCACCCTCTACGAAACACAAATGCGCTCCCTGCGGTGAGGCAGACGAAGCAGCGGGGACGGAGCTTTTTGCTTCGCAAGATGCTGCTGGCGCTGGGGATATAGTATGGCTTTGGCACCTCTGTTGATACTAAGGCTAGGAGGTGCACAAAATGGGGAACAACTTACTGGCAGTGGCTGTTGCTTTGACGACTTTCTTTTCTGCATCGTTC
>QLUB01000132.1 GCA_018725205.1 candidate division NPL-UPA2 bacterium | reverse complement strand
TTGCGCTACGCTCGTGCAGAGCCTACGAGTTCCCTGATGCTGCTTGCGCCTTGCCGGGTCACGTATTCCTCTAGACCTGTGCAGATTTCGGGTATGGCGTAGGGATTAAGGAAATTGGCGGTGCCTATGGCGACACACGATGCTCCGGCCAAGATAAACTCAGCGGCATCCTGCCAACTGCTAATGCCGCCCATGCCGATAATCGGCACGCTGACGGCCCCCGCTACCTGCCATACCATGCGCAAGGCAATGGGCTTAACTGCCGGGCCGGAAAGTCCGCCAAAGGTGTTGTTGAGCACAGGACGCTTGGTGTCGATGTCGATGGCCATGCCAAGCAGCGTGTTAATGAGCGAAATACAATCTGCGCCTTCTTCCTCCACGCTCTTGGCAATAGACGCTATATCCGTAACGTTCGGCGACAGTTTCACGGTTAGTGGCAGGGAAGTGTGGCGACGCACCAACCGAGTTACCCCTGCTGCCGATTCGCATGTGGCGCCAAAGGCCATGCCGCCTTGTTTGACATTGGGGCATGAGATATTGACCTCTAACATACTCACATCCGGTACACCATCGAGGCGACGGGCCAGCTCCGAGTACTCCTCGGCTGTGTTGCCGGAGATGTTGACGATAACCGGTACGCCCTTTTCACGCAAGAAGGGGAGCTCGTCGGCGATAAACCCTTCCACCCCGGGATTCTCAAGACCGATGGAGTTCAGCAACCGCCCTTTTCACGCAAGAAGGGGAGCTCGTTGGCGATAAACCCTTCCACCCCGGGATTCTCCAGACCGATGGAGTTCAGCAACCCGGCCGGCGTTTCTACTAGTCGGCGTCCGGCGTTGCCGTGGCGCGGTCTGAGTGTAATGCCTTTGACGACCACGGCACCGAGCAACCGCAAGTCATAAAACTTGTCAAACTCCCTGCCGTAGCCGTAGCAGCCGGAAGCAGAAAGCACCGGGCTAGATAGGCTCATGCCGCACAATGCCGTGGTCAGTTTTGCGCTCATAGCTTAACCTCCTCTGCCCACACTACAGGCCCATCTGTGCAAACGTGCCAATAGCCCTCGTCGCTGGCGCGCTCACATGAACAACCCAAGCACACGCCTAGCCCACACGCCATGTGCTCTTCGAGACTAAGCTGTAGCGGTAGTTCCGCGTCCTTGCACACCCGCTTGACCGCGCTTAGCATGGCGCGCGGCCCGCATGCGTAAGCTAGGTCGAATCGGTCGCCTGCGTCAATTGTTGCTTGGAGCAAGTCTGTTACTAGGCCAGAACACTCGCCGCGCTGCTCTTCCGTGCAGCAGAGTACGCGCAGGCCTAAAGCCTTCAGTTCTGACTTGTCTGCTAAGTCGGAGGATAGGCGCGCGCCATAAAGGAGACTCACCTCTAGACCGTGGGTCACGAGCGCTGTCGCAAGGGGGTAGAAAGGAGCTATGCCCATACCGCCCGCGATAAGCAGCACGCTTGGCCTCGCAGCTGGTTCCATTTGTTTGCTCTGCTCTGGCAGCACAAACCCCTTGCCAAGCGGGCCGAGCGCCGTGAGCTTGTCCCCGATGCGGACATGGCGCAAGAGCTCTGTGCCTCTGCCGACCACACGGTATAGCACAGAGAAAGTGCCGCCCTCGCTGTCGACGCGGTTGAAGCTAAAGGGCCGCAGCAGTAAGGGATCGTAACACGCGGGTGCCCCGCACTTAATGTTGACAAATTGGCCGGGCAATGCTTCGGCCGCAATGTTAGGCGCATGGATGAGGGTGCGGACAATGCTCGGTGTCAACGTTTCCTGAGCGATAACGGTGCCCTGCTCGAACTTTGTACTTACCACGCGAGGTTCTTCACCTCCGCTAAAGCTTGGTTAATGGCATCACGCGATACAATCGCAACCTTGCGTGCGGCATCAGGGTAGTCCCCGCCGTGCTTTTGATAAGCAAAAATAACCTCGCGCGCGGAGTTTACCACCGCGCCTAGGCCATCAGGGTTAAAGCAAGGCACTACGTCGCTTGGTTTTCCCCCTTGCGCACCGAACCCTGGGACCAAGAAATAGTTGTGCGGCATTAAGCTCCGCAACCGCGCTGCCTCGTCAGGATAGGTAGCGCCTACTACCGCGCCTATCGGCGCGTAGCTACGCTCGTCAAGGTGTGGCAGGCCAAGTTCATGGCACATTTCCCCCACAATCTCGTAGACCTTGCGCCCACCGCAGTCGATGTCTTGCAGCTCCTTACTGCCCGGGTTAGATGTTTTTACCAGCACAAAGATGCCGTGTCCAAAGCTCACGCAACGTTCAATCATCGGAGCTAGACTGTCCCGGCCAAGATAGGGGTTCACGGTCAAGGCGTCAGCGGCAAATGCGCGCAGAGACCTTTTGCCCAATACAGTCTCCCCCAAATAGGCGTCGGCGTAACTTTCCGCAGTTGAGCCAATGTCGTTGCGTTTGCCGTCAGCAATAACTAGCAGCCCTTGCGCGTTCGCGTACTCGATCGTCGCAGCCAAAGATCGTCGCAGCCAAAGTTTCCATGCCGGGCACACCTAACTGCTCGTAGCAGGCAAGCTGTGGCTTTACGGCGGGGATGATATCCGCGAGCGCGTCAATTATCCCTTTGTTAAACTCTAGCGTAGCCTTGGCGGCGGCCTCGAGCGTGTTGCCGAGTTCATCCCGCCACTTGGCTGCGATGTCGCGCGGCAGAAGTGCAGGTCGCGGGTCTAGTCCCACAATCAGGTGACAGCGCTTGGTGAGGACAGCCTCTGTTAGGCGCAGAGAGAACGCTCTAGTCATACACCACACCATCTTTCATAACAATCTTTCCCCCGACCATAGTCATAACCGGCCATCCTGTGAGTGTTCTGCCGCCAAAAGGCGTGTTTCTCCCGAGCGAGTAGAACTTCTCCGGTTCGACTGTTCGCGTTAGGTTAGGGTCTATTAGAGTGAAGTCGGCAAGGCCGCCAAGCACAATTTCGCCCACGGGCAGACCAAAAATCTTTGCCGGTCGAGTGGAAAGCAAAGCCACCAGTTCCCGCAGACCGATGACGCCGGGGGCCACAAGCTCGGTCATCAGCAAGGGCAGGGCAGTTTCAAGCCCGACAATGCCAAAGGGAGCCGCAGCGTAGTCAGCAGCCTTTTCATCCTTGTGGTGGGGAGCATGGTCGGTGGCGATGCAGTCGATGTAGCCCTCTGTCAGCGCCATGCGCAGCGCGCAGACATCTGCCTCCGTGCGCAGAGGCGGGTTCATTTTGGTGTTTGCGTCTGTCGGATGGACATCTCTGTCGGTAAGTACGAGGTGGTGCGGGGTCACTTCGCAGGTTAGACTTAGGCCGCTATCCTTAGCTTGGCGGATAAGCAGCATGGCGTTTTTTGTGCTGACGTGAGCGACATGGCTTAGCTTGGCGGATAAGCAGCATGGCGTTTTTTGTGCTGACGTGAGCGACATGGAGCTTCCCTCCTGTAGCGCGTGCCAGAGCGATGTCGCGCGCCACCATTGCTTCTTCGGCGGCAGCGGGGATGCCGGGCAAGCCTAGAGCTTCCGAGCGCTCACCGGCATGCATTGCCCCGCCATAGGACAAAGTTTTATCTTCGCAGTGGGCGACAATGGGGAGGCCATGCTCGCGCGTACCAAGCAAAGCGTCGTACATCAGCTTCGCGTTCATAACCGGCTCACCGTCATCAGAAAGGGCGACCGCACCGACCTTTAGTAGCTCTTGGTGCACAGTGAGGGTCGTTCCCTTCTGAGCGAGAGTTACCGCCGCCAGCGGATAGCATCGCACTACAACGCTTTGCGCTAGCTCGCGCGCTTGTCGCACTATGGACACGCAGTCAATGGGCGGCCAAGTGTTAGGCATGGCACACACAGCCGCAAATCCTCCGGCTGCCGCCGCACGGCATCCGGTGCGCACCGTCTCTTTATGCGTTCGCCCGGGTTCCCGAAAATGCACGTGCAAATCGACGAACCCCGGCACCAACACCTTGCCGCCTGCCTCAATGACTTCTGCCGGAGCGCTAGGAAGACCAGCCCCTATAGCCGCGACTCGCCCATTCACGACCAGCACATCGGCCACTTCATCGACACCGTGGGCAGGGTCAAGCAAACGCGCACCGGCAATGACAATCCGCATAATTTCACCCCCATAAAAATAGGCTTCCCTGCCAGAGTGCAGGAAAGCCATGTACCTTCCTAGCCTCTCTGGGCGCGGTTAAAGGAGTGCATGTTTCATGACAACACTACCGCAAGGGTAGGGGGATGTCAAGCGAAGCAGTGGGCAAGCCAGGGTAACGTCA